>CAYTRS010000063.1:0-1644 GCA_964440305.1 uncultured Bdellovibrionales bacterium | reverse complement strand
ACTTTGATTATTTCCGACTTGCATCTGGGATCTTCCGTGAGCCAGCCGGGAAAAGCCCTTGAATTGCTTCAGAGCTACGCTTTTCGCAAGCTCATCCTTTTGGGGGATGTTTTTGAAAGCCTGGATTTCCGGAACCTTCCGCAGGAAGCCTGGGACTTTTTGAATTATGTCGGAAAATTTTCCAAGGAAAACAAGGTGCGGTGGGTGATCGGGAACCACGACGCGGAGCTTGCGGAAGTTTTCAAATCGCTGATGGATGCCCGGATTTATGAAACCTACACCTGGCAATATAAAGGAGAGAAATATCTTGCCATCCATGGGCACCAGTTTGACCGATTTCTCATCAATAACGTCTTTTTGAGCTATTTGGCAACCAATATTTATAATTTCATTCAGAAATTTGATTCCGAAGATAAGAAATTCAGCCATTTCGTCAAAAGAAAAAGCAAAGGGTGGCTGCGCCTTTCGGAAAAAGTTTCAAATTCCGCCTTGAAATACGGAAGGAAAAAAGGAGCCGATTATATTTTCTGCGGCCATACGCACAAAGCGATGGAAAAAGAAAAACATGGAGTGAAATATTACAATTCCGGCTGTTGGACGGATACCCCCTGCACTTACATCACCATTAACGGGAGGGATATTGAGATACATGAATATTAGCATCATGTAACATGAAACATGTAACAGTGAACAAATATTTAATATATGATAAATAAAAAATATAGGTAAAATTACAATTTTCTTATTTAGAATTAAAAAATCCCCGCGAGGTTTTAAAAAATCAGGCGGGGTTTTTTATGCGATAAAAAATTTTTTTACGTTCCAAAAGAAATTATATTTCCTTCCGAATCCGCAAAATAGATCCTGCTTTCTCCTTCAGAAACCGAGAAGTCAAGAGCGCTTTTGAGTTTTTCGTGGAAATATTGCCTTTCCAAAATTCCGTCTTTGCTGAATTTTACTATCCTTCCATTTTCCGCATCCAGAATGTAAATACTTTTGATGTTTATGGAAGTTAGCGCCTTGGAAATTTTTGCCGGAACGGAGGTTTTTTCCAGATTGAATTCCTGCTTTTTCCCTTTGAATAATTTCAGGACTTCTTCTGAATTTGAAATATAGACATTTTCATCGATGGCAATGCCTTTAGCCTGCGAAAGATCGATAGTTTCCTTGAGCCAATTGGCTTTATCGCCGAATCCGCCTTCCGCGCGCGGATAGCGGTAGATTTGGCTGTTTTTGGTGTCTAGGGCGTATATATATGTAAGGTAAGTAGCAATGCCTTGAATATCTGAATTTTCCGGAAAAGAAATGGAGTTTTCCTTGTATTGCGAAGAAACGGGACTGAAGGAAAGGATTTTTTTCTGGTCGGTGAGGATGAGAATAAGGTTCAAATCGTCCATATAAGAAAATTTTTGGAATTTTCCAAAATCTCCAGACGGGGCAAAATCTTTTTTTCCGCTTTCACCGAAGCGGAAAATCCGGTCTTCCGTGATCGCGAAGATATCTTTTCCGGCAGTGATCAGATGTTTCGTTCCGGAAACGCTGGCGATGCTTTCCACGGTTTCAATAAAGTTCATGTTCTTTTCTCCGGCGAAAACTGTCCGGGGATCGGGCTTGGTTTCCGCAGCCGGCTCCGGATTTGCCGGC
>CAYTRS010000062.1:0-1816 GCA_964440305.1 uncultured Bdellovibrionales bacterium | reverse complement strand
GGGCTGTTTTTGTTTATAAGGTTTGCCAATTTGGCTCTGACTTGCTATTATATAACCATGAAAGACAATGATTTGGAGAAAAAAATCGAAGAGTTTTTAACTAGGGGAGTGGCAGAAGTTATTGACCGAGAAAATCTTAAAAAGCGATTAATGACGGGCGAGAAACTTCGTGTGAAGCTTGGAATTGATCCGACCAGTCCCAATATTCATCTTGGAAGGGCGGTAACTCTTTGGAAGCTTCGTGATCTTCAGGAAATGGGTCATCAGGTAGTTTTTATTATCGGCGATTTTACCGGCGTAATCGGAGACACTTCCGACAAAGAGTCAGAGCGTCCAATGCTTTCTGAAGATGATGTGAAAGAAAATATGAAAAGTTATGTTGAACAGGCGGGAAAAATTCTTGATACTGACAAATTTGAATTTCATCATAATTCCGAGTGGCTTTTAAAATTAAATTATAAAGACATTGCCAGACAAGCTAATATTTTTTCATTGGCTGAATTTATTGCGCGCGATAACATTAAAAAAAGACTTGAAAAAGGGGCGAGGGTTTCGCTTCGTGAATTATTATATCCCTTAATGCAAGGATACGACAGCGTGGAAGTTAAGGCGGATTTGGAGATTGGAGGGACTGATCAGAGATTTAACATTCTTTCAGGAAGAGAGATGCAAAGAAAATATGGCCAAAATCCGCAGGATATTTTGCTTGTCAATTTAATTGAAGGAATTGATGGACGAAAAATGAGTTCCAGTTGGGGAAATACAGTAAATCTCATGGATGATCCGAATACGATGTTTGGAAAAATTATGAGTATGGGAGATGATTTGATAATAAAATATTTCATTCATTGCACCAGAATTCCGATGGAAGAAATTAAGAAAATGGAAAAAGAATTGAAAGAAGAAAAAGCGAATCCCCGTGATTTGAAATTGAAATTGGCGGAAGAAATTGTGAAAATATATCACAGCGAAAAAGAAGCAGAGAAAGCCAAAGAGTACTTTGTAAACACTTTTTCAAAAAAAGAAATTCCGGAAGACATTCTTGAAGTAAAAATAACCGAAGAAAAAATAAAGCTTACCGATCTTTTGGTAAGGTCAAGAACAGCAGAAAGTTTGAGTGATGCCCGAAGGAAAATAGAGCAAGGCGGAGTGGAGATTGAAGGAAAAAAAGTTTCCGATTGGAAGATGGAAATAAGCAAAGACTATGATAATTCTGTTTTTAAAGTTGGAAAATTCGGATTTTTTAAAGTTGTTTTTTGAAGATGGAAGAGGAAATAATTCAAATAAAATCAGATGCAATTGATGAAATTGAATCGGCTAAAAACGTTGAGGCTGTTTTTAGCTTGGAAAAAAAATATCTAGGAAGAAAGGGGAAGCTTACGGAAATCCTGAAAGAGATTAAAAATCTTTCACTAGAGGAAAAGGTAAACATAGGCCAGCTTGCAAATTCAACAAAAAAAGAAATTGAAGGAGTGTTGGAATACAAAAAGCATAAATTGTCAAAAATGGCCGATCTTAAGAAAGAAAAAATTGATGTTACGATTCCAGGAAAAAGAATAGACCGCGGACACATTCATCCGATTACGATAGTTAGAAATGATATTGAGGATATTTTCTCTTCAATGGGCTTTGAGATTGCCGATGGTCCTGAGGTGGAAACGGAATTTTATAATTTTGATGCGCTTAATATTCCCGAAAATCATCCGGCGAGAGATGAGTGGGATACATTTTGGATTAAATCTCAGCCAAAAAAAGAAAGAGTTTTATTAAGGACGCATACCTCGCCTGTTCAAATCAGGTATATGCAAAAAAACAA
>CAYTRS010000061.1:0-1895 GCA_964440305.1 uncultured Bdellovibrionales bacterium | reverse complement strand
GAATTTGAAAATGTTTCTGAAATTTATGGGTTGAGAGATGATTTATCCGAATTAGAATCCTAATTGTATCCGAATTAAATCCGAATTTTGTATGGCTGATATTTTGTTTAAGGATTTATCATATAAATTAAATGGAATCTTATTTAATATTCACAATAAACTCGGCAGATTTTGTAATCATAAACAGTACTGTGATGCATTCGAGGCAATTTTAAAAAAAGAAAAAATAAAATTTAAAAGGGAAGAAGAGATTCCGATAGAGTTTGAAGGAGTAAAATTAACTGGAAATATATTAGATTTTTTAATTGACAATGTTATAGTTGTTGATATTAAATGCAAGAAGATAATTACTGGAAAAGATTGTATTCAGATGAAAAGATATTTGAATGCTTCTAATTGTGAATTGGGAATTATCGTTAATTTTGCCGAGAAAAGCTTAAAGCTGAAAAGAATTTTAGATAAAAAATAATTCGGATAAAATTCGGATATAATTTGTATGAATATTAGGATAAATCATATAGCCAAAATGGAGGGTCATGCCGGTTTTATGGCAAGTGTTTTAAATGGAGATGTTAAATCGGCAAAAATGGAAATTCAAGAAGGAATCCGGCTTATTGAAGGCGTGCTTATCGGGAGGCACTTTCAAGATGTTCCGGTGGTGGCGCAAAGAATTTGCGGTATTTGTCCGGTAGTTCACAATCTTACTTCCATAAAAGCAATAGAAAACGCAATGGGCGTCAAAGTAACTGCTGAAACGGAAAAAGTGCGAACATTAATGGAACTGGCTCAGATTATCCATTCCCACGGGCTTCATTTATTTTTTCTGTCGCTCGCGGACTTTCTAAACATTGAAAACGACCTGACGTTAATTAAAGAATATCCGGAAGAAGCGAAAAAGGCGATAAAAATACGCGAATACGGGATGGATATCATAAGAATTATTGGAGGAAGAGTAATTCACCCCCTGACGAACGAGGTCGGAGGGTTTAAAAAAGCTCCAGAGCCGGAGGAACTCAAAAAAATAGTCCAAAACGGCAATGAAATTTTGCAATCCGCCTTGGAACTCGGGGAATTTTTCAGAAAAATAAAGATTCCGGATTTTGAAAGAGAAACGGAATACGTGGGTCTTTCTGGAAATGGCGAATACGCGATTTATGATGGAGACATAATTTCAAGTAAAGGCCTTCATGTTCCAGTAGAAAAATTCGAGCAGAATTTCCACGAGCTTCAAAAGCAGAAAGAAGTGGTTAAAAGAGTGGAGCACAACGGAGAAAGCTATATGGTCGGAGCTATTGCGAGGGTTAATCTGAACAGGGACAAACTTAAAGAAAACGCCTTGAAATATCTTGAAAGCTTAAATTTAAAATTTCCCGATTATAATCCCTTCCACAACATATTTTTTCAAATGGTTGAAATTATCCATTCAATCGAAGAGTGCCAAAAGATCGCAGCCGAACTTCTTCATCTCAATCTTCAGAATATCCTTACGGAAAAATATGAAATCAAGGCGGGAGGGGGAGTGGCGGCAGTGGAAGCTCCGAGAGGAACTTTATATTATCACATTGACTTGGACGAAAAAGGCTATGTCAAGAACGCCAATATAATTACTCCAACAGCTCAATTTTTGTCCAATCTTGAAGATGACATTGCGGAATATATTCCTCAAATTGAGAATTTTGAAGGCAAAGAAAAAGAGAAGAAACTTCGGGCGTTCATTCGGGCATACGACCCCTGCATTTCCTGTGCAGTCCATTAAACAAAGTTAAAAATTAAAAGTCAAAAGTAAAAAACAAGGAATAATTACTTTTTATTTTTTTACTTTTCTCTTTTTACTTTGAAACATGCATGATTTTTTGTTGGGAAAAGAGATAATAGAAGAACTTCTCAAAATTTCA
>CAYTRS010000060.1:0-1907 GCA_964440305.1 uncultured Bdellovibrionales bacterium | reverse complement strand
ATGAATAAACAATTTTCACTCAAATAGCCTTTTTATTATAAATAAAGGCTTTTTTGTTTAAACCAGTAAAAGTAAAAAGGGGAAGGCAAAAAATAAAAAGTAATTATTCCCTATTTTTTACTTTTGACTTTTAATTTTTTACTTGAGTATGAAATTCACCCACCTCCACGTTCACAGCCATTATAGCTTGCTTGACGGACTTGCCAAAATCGACGAGCTTCTTGATCGCACAAAAGAGCTAGGCATGGATTCTTTGGCTCTCACCGACCACGGCGTGCTCTATGGAGCCGTAGAGTTCTTCATAAAAGCCAAGGAAAAAGGAATAAAACCCCTGATCGGATGCGAAATGTATCTGGCGCCGAACGGCCTTCAAAGCAAAAATCCAACCATGGAAGATCGCAAAAGGCATCACCTTATTCTGCTGGTAAAAAACAGCACGGGATATAAAAATTTGCTCAAATTAGTATCCATTGCTCATCTGGAAGGATTTTATTACAAGCCCCGAATTGATATGGAGGTTTTAAGAAAATACGGGGAAGGACTCGTAGGAATGAGCGCCTGCCAGGAAGGAGAAGTCCCGGCATTGATTATTGCCGGAAAATATGATAAGGCCAAAGAAAAAGCCTTGGAATATGAAAGCATTTTCGGAAAAGGAAATTTTTTTCTGGAAATTCAAAATCATCCCCATGACCGCAACCAGCAATCGGCCAACGAAGGCATTATTAAAATATCAAGAGAAACTGGAATTCCAGTGGTAGCCACGGGAGATGTTCATTATGTCCGCAAGGAGGATGCGCCCGTCCAAGACATTTTGATTTGCATCCAGACAAACAGGAAAGTTGAAGAAAAAAACAGGATGAGCCTTATGGATTTCGACCTGTCGCTGCGGACGCCCGAAGAAATGGCGAAAGCTTTTGAGGAATATCCGGAAGCGATTGAAAATACCCAGAAGGTTGTTTCTCTGTGTAATTTTGATTTGAAACTTGGGGAAACTCAATTGCCTCACTTTGAAGTTCCGCAAGGATTCACCCCGGAAACTTATCTAAAGCATCTTTGCGAGGAAGGGCTGAAAAAAAGGTTTGAAAATTCAGCCACTAAAGAGCACAGGGAGAGAATGGAGTATGAGCTTTCTGTAATTGAAAAAACAGGATTTGCTTCCTATTTCCTCATTGTCCAAGACTTCGTAAACTGGGCAAAAAAACAAGGAATCATTGTCGGTCCCGGAAGAGGTTCTGCCGCAGGAAGCTTTGTTTCCTATCTCATCGGTATTACCAATATTGATCCGATAAAATATGACCTGCTCTTTGAAAGATTTCTGAATCCGGAAAGGGTTTCCATGCCTGATATTGACATGGATTTCGCAGACGACCACCGCGATGACGTTCTGGAATACGTCAGAAAGAAATATGGGCACGACCATGTCGCCCAGATTATCACCTTTGGAACGATGGCCGCTCGCGCCGCTATCCGCGATGCCGGAAGGGCCCTGGGATATCCATATGACTTTTGCGACAAAACTGCCAAAATGATTCCTCAATTCTCCTCAATTGAAAAAGCATTGGACATATCAAATGAAATGAAAGAAGCTTACCAAAAAGATCCGGCCGCAAAAAAGCTTATTGACAGCGCAAAAAGGCTTGAGGGAGTGGCACGTCACGCTTCAATGCACGCCTGTGGAGTGGTTATCACCAAAAATCCGGTGACTGATTATTCCCCGCTCCAAAAAATAACCGGCACAAGAGAAGGAACGGTAACACAATATTCTTCTTCCACAAAATCAAGCTATGTGGAAAAAATCGGCCTTCTCAAGATAGATTTCCTAGGACTTAAGAACCTTACTATTATTCAAAATACCCTGCGGATTGCAAGAAAAATAAGAGGTACTGACATTGAAATAGACAAGATAC
>CAYTRS010000059.1:0-1976 GCA_964440305.1 uncultured Bdellovibrionales bacterium | reverse complement strand
GCGGAAAGGATCTTGTCCTTGTTTTTGGAAATATTTTCCGGAGTCAAAACCTTCTTCATAAGCTTCTCCCGTTCTTTCGGATCCATTCTTTCCAGCCTTTTCATCGCCAAATTCGCCACCATTCCCATTTTCGGAGGTTTATTGTCATCATCATTTTTTCTAAATGGATTCCACATAACAAATCAAATTTATTTTTCCCTCTTTCTTTCTAGCGCTCTGATAGCTGAAAGAATTAGAGATGAAAATATTTCTGGATATTTGATTAAATCGTCATGCTTCCCTCTTACTGAATAAAATCCATCTACCATTTTTTCTGTTAAATTTCTTTGAACCGCTTCCATTTTGCTAGTGTGATCGTTAACCGGACTGATAACTGAAATAAACAGTTCCAATTCTTTTAATTTAAACAGCAATTCGGGTAAAAAAACTTTAGTGCTTTCCCTGGCCTCTTTCATTGACAAGGGCTTGTTTTTGCCAATAAAATCCTTTGCGTCTTTCTGAAAATAGTTTGAATATTTATCTGATAATATTTTTTCTTCAATGTTTTTTGGCAAATAATTGCCTCGTTCTCTTTTTCCAATTATCTCAGAAAGCTTGTTCAAGATTGTTCTTAACGAAAGTTTTGAAAAGCTTACTTTTTCTAATCCGCCTGGGGCAACGAGAATCAAGTTTCTGAATAGTTCGGGATTTTTCAATGATGCTAGCGCCACATTTATCGCTCCTTCCGAATGGGCAATAATATCTACGGATTTAATATTCTTTGACTTTAAAAAATCAATAATTACTCTCGCTTTTTGTTCTTGAGCTGGCAATTCGAATTCTTCCTCCTTATTAATATTTTTTCTAGAATATTTCACAGCCAAAACCCTTCTTCCTTGCCCTTTTATTTTTTCCCATCCCTCATCCTCTTTTCCTTTATAAATATTATCAATAATTTTTTTATATCCTTCAAAAGTGTGTCCCCATCCAGGAATCAGCATTACTGGAACATCAGATTCCGGATTTTCCGGATTTAAATCAATACTATCAAGTTTTTCCCCTTCAAATACAAAACCCTCTTTTTTATTTTCAAAAACATTGGAATGATTGACTTTTTCAAACATATTTTACCTTGCGCTGTTTTTAATTTGAAACTTATAAATCGTTACCAGAAGCGCCGAGGCGATGAAGATTGAGGAATAGGTTCCGAAAAATATTCCAATAATAAGCGCCAGGGAAAAGCTTTTTACCGATTCGCTTCCAAAAAAGTATACCGCCAAAAGCGTGATGATAACCGTCATTGAAGTGTTGATTGAGCGAATGAGCGTTTCGTTTAAGCTTCGATTAACAAGCTCTGGAAATGATTCTTTGCCGGAGTTTCGCAAAAGATTTTCTCGCGTCCTGTCATAAACTACTATTGTATCGTGGACGGAAAATCCCAGGATTGTGAGAAGCGCGGCAATAAAAGGAATTCCCACTTCAATTTCAAAATAATGCCCCAGAACAGAAAAAAATCCTACAGTTATAAGGATATCATGCATTAATGCAATTACCGCTCCTGTGCCATATTTCCAGGAATTTATCGGCCGGGAAACTTTTCGGAAAGCCCAGGCAATATAGCTTAAAATTCCCACCACCGCCCAAAAAATCGCCCAAAGAGACTTGCTTTTAAGTTCTTTGGAGACAGACGCATTGATGTAATCCACCCTTAATTGCGTTGATTTGGAATAGTTTTCCTTTATTTTTGACCATACTGATTCGTTTATCTCGTCCTCCTCTGAAGCATAGCGGACAATATAGCTATTTCCCTCCGATGCTTGAAAGCTCAAACTTTTAAGATTGAAATCTTTCAGTATTTCTTCCAATTTTTCTTTTGCCGGAACCGATTCGTCAAACTTGATCTCCATCATTGTTCCTCCGGTAAAGTCTATTCCAAGCTTAAGCCCCCAGGAAAAAAGCGCGGCCACACTTAAAACTGTGAGAGTAATTGAGAATGC
>CAYTRS010000058.1:0-2003 GCA_964440305.1 uncultured Bdellovibrionales bacterium | reverse complement strand
CGTTGGGAAAATTTTGAATGTCTTTCTGGACTTTTTGATATGCTTCATAAAGCCGGTTGCTTTTCTTGGATTTCGCCATATAGACAACTGCCTGCGCGAGATTCACCGAGCATTCCGGCATGCCGATGAAATGGCAGGCTTCATACGCCGCCACCGCTTGAGGCAAAGCGAAAGAATTGGCAATGCCGACATCTTCGGAGGCAAACCGAACCAGCCGCCGGGCGACATACAGTGGATCTTCCCCTCCCGAAAGCATTCTTCCCAGCCAATAGAGCGCCGCGTCCGCATCCCCTCCCCGCATGCTTTTGTGGAGCGCGGAAATAATGTTGTAGTGCTCTTCCCCGGCTTTGTCATAAAGAAGATCTGTTTTTTGAAACGCTTCTTTGATTATTTTTGAATCAATCTTCACCGAGCCGTCTTTTTCCTTTTTGGAAATTCTGACTGAAATTTCCAGCGCGTTAAGCGCAACCCGCGCGTCTCCCCCGCTAAGCTCGGAAATTTTTTGAATTTCCTTGTCTACTATTTCTATTTTTATTTTTCCCAATCCCCTTTCCCGATCCACCAAGGCGTTTTTTAAAATAATTGATATTTCTGAAGGCTCAAGAAGATTCAGCACGAAAACCCGAGCACGCGAGAGAAGGGCGGAATTCACTTCAAAGCTGGGATTTTCCGTAGTCGCACCGATGAGAATTATCGTCCCGTCTTCAACGTACGGAAGCAGGGCATCCTGCTGGGATTTGTTGAAACGGTGTATTTCATCCAGAAAAAGGATCGTCTTTTTTCCACTCTCTTCATATCTTTTCTTGGCGGATTTTATCGTTTCCCGCGCTTCTTTCACGCCGCTGGAAACCGCGCTGGAGCTCACAAAATACGCGTCCGTGCTTTCTGAAATTATTTTTGCCAAAGTAGTTTTTCCGGATCCCGGCGGACCCCAAAAAATCATGGATTGGAGTTCTCCGCCTTCAATCATTTTTCGGAGTATTTTTCCCTCTCCGGCAATATGTTCTTGCCCGACGAATTCACCGAGATTTTTCGGCCGCATCCGATCGGCTAGGGGGCTTTTGGAATTTATGTCCATAAATCTGCTAAGTCGTAATCCAACTAAACTATAGCACTTAATTTTCAATTTACAATGAACCAACAATCAATTAAGCGAATAATTGTAAATTGGCGCTTGAAAATTCAAACCGGCAAAGTCTGTAAATTTTATTACAATAGAGATTGTATTAATATTATCAATAGTTGCTGCAAATCATGGTCTTGCTTTAATTTTTAAAATGTTTTACAATTTAAATGCATAAGAAACTGGCTTATCCGCAACCCGATTTTGCGAGAAAATAAAAACAAAAAGCGGCAAATCTAGGGGGACATGTGGGTTTGCTTTGTTGAAATAAAAATGGGGAAAAAGAAAGATGAAAAAGAGAAAAGCGAAGAGGAAATAAGCGATACTGAAAAGTCGCAAAAGATCCAAGCGCTTCGCGATATGATTTCAAACGCCGAAAAAACCATCCAAGGGGCTAAGGCGGTGCTTTTGCAGTTGGAAGGAAAAAAGAAGCTGGGTAGAAAAAGAAAATCTGAATCAGAAGAAGACGGAGAAGTAGTGGAAGGAACTTTTGACGGCCAAATTATGATAGGAACTAACGGGAAGCAATATCCCGTTCCGGCAAACTACGCTTCCAAATCAAAACTGGTTGAAGGGGACATGCTAAAATTGACCATTACTCCGGACGGATCCTTTGTTTACAAGCAAATAGGCCCCGCAGAAAGAAAGAATGTGATCGGAGTGGTTAGCCAGGATGAGAACGGAAATTATTATATTCTTGCAGATGGAAAGCCGTATAAAGTCCTTTTGGCTTCTATTACCTATTTCAAGGCCGAGCCGGGAGACGAGGTCGCGATTGTCGTGCCGAGATACTTGGAAAGTTCTTGGGCGGCTATTGAAAACATCCTTCAGAAAAACAAAAAAAGCTTCTGGGAAACTTCAAAAAAGCCGAGCCTTTCCA
>CAYTRS010000057.1:0-2105 GCA_964440305.1 uncultured Bdellovibrionales bacterium | reverse complement strand
AATATGCCCGGAATAAATCTTTTGCAAAATGACCAACAAACTGAAAACAGGCACAAATCAACCCTGGTTAACTTGGGAATAGGCATTCCCATCGGAATTTTGGTTTTAGTCCTTCTTGCCTATGGAGGCTTTAAGATATATAACGGCCAGCTTGAAGAAAAACATAAAGCAATGCTGATAGAAATACAAAAAGAAGTGGAAAGCGTTATTGCAAGCGATGTTAATTTGGTTGCTGATTTTGAAGAAAGGCTTCAAAAATCCGAAAAAGAAATATATCCGGAAAATTACGCAAAAGAAGCCAATAAGGAATTTTTCGAAAAGATTGAAGGAGCAGTTATTCAGGGAGTGCAGATAATCTCCTTGAATAACAAGGAAGGGGCGGTGGATATAGATATGATCACCGGAGATTTTCTGACTGTCGCTAAGCAAATACTTAGCTTTAAAAAAAGTGATTATTTCAAGGAAGTGAATATCTCAAATATTTCCCGGGACGAGGATGCAAAAGTCCTGTTTACCCTTGGTATGAAGGCGGGAAAATAGCGGCAAGCCAGTTTTTAGCTTGCAGGCAATTGGCAGGGTGCAATTTTGTTGCAGCGAATAAAAATAAAAAAATTAATAACGCCGACTAAAATATTTAAAATATATAATAAATTTAATTTATCGGACTATGCTTTTTAGTCCGAAGAAAACAAAAATATGAAACTGAAAATATTCATTGCCCCCCTTGCCTTGGTGGTAGCTGTCGCATTGTTCATAAACATGGTGCGTCCGGAATATGACAAAATGAAACTGAACAAGGAACAGGATGAAAAAGATCAGGCGGCGTTGAACGAGGCAAAAATGAAAAACCAAAACATTTCAAGCCTTAAAGCAGACCTTGAAGAAAACAGGGAAGGCAAGTCTTTTATAATGGCATTTCTTCCTAACAAGGAAAAGGAAGAAAGGATCATAGATCTTGTGAATTATCTTTCCAAAAATTCCGATGTAGCCCTTCTTAACATAAACATTGCGAAAATTGAAGGGAAAGCGTCTCCGAGCCCGGTTGCCCAAGCACCATCCGATCTTAATTTCAAGAGTCCAACTCTTGAAAACGAGGAGTTTGATCCTTCCGCAATTCCAGAAATGACTGCTCCGGCGGTTGTTTCCAAGGTTGACTATCTGACTGCCGATATCAGCATCATCGGGAAATATGAAAAAATAAAAATGTTTTTGGAAAATATTTATCGCTCGGAAATGTTCAGTAAGGCGGACCAAATTTCAATTTCAAGCCAAGCTGCAGACGAATCGGGAAAATCTGATCCGGAGAACCTGACCGCAGACATAGCCTTGAATTTCGGCTATATGGATCCTGTTTCTGTCGCCCAAGGAGCGACTCATTCGGTTTTTGGTAAAAGTAAATTTGACTGGGAAATAGTTTCAAATATAAAAGAAGTTATGAGCAGAACAGTTCCCGCCCTTGAAGACGGAAAAAACAAAGGAATTAATCCCTTTTTACCCTAGCATTTATTCCGAATTATGGACAACCCAAAAGCATCTCTCAGTGTTTCCATGCCGAACAGCGCGGGCAAAGAAAGCATAAAAGCTCAAAAAAATTCCAATATAAGCGGAAAAACTGCTCAGCAACTGAAAGAAAAAGCGGAAAAACTGGGAATATTTTTTCTTGAAAAAGCCCCCAAAGTTATTGACAGGGACAGTTTAATTATTATTCCGGAAGAACTTTGCAAAAAACACCAGATTGCCGTATTTGAAAAGGTTGGAAATACTGTCAAAGTTGCGATGGTTGATCCGGAAAATTTTGAAGCTTTGAATGTTTTGCGCTTCATCGCCAAAAAAAACAAATGGAAAATAGAAATATATCTTGCCACTCCGGAAATTTTTGATTTTATCCTGTCTCAATATGCCGGTGCGGAAAAAACGATTGAAGAAGCCATTCGATCGGTTAGCGACGAGGACCTCGTTGAAATACATTCAGAAAGAAGCGAGAAGGGTGGCAAAGAGGATGTCATTCAAGATGCTCCGATCATAAAGCTGGTGCAAGTAATTATCCGCCGGGCAATAGATGAAAAGGCAAGCGATATTCACATTGAACCTTTCGGAAGCGTTTA
>CAYTRS010000056.1:0-2139 GCA_964440305.1 uncultured Bdellovibrionales bacterium | reverse complement strand
TTCTCCTGATGAGCTTCTTCTTCCACTTCTTCAAGATGCTCTTCCAAATTGTGGATTTCCTTTTCTTCTTTCCTGACTCGCTTAACCAAAAAAATGATAACTCCGGCGATTATTCCCAAAACAATAATCCCTATTCCTATAAAAATCCAGATATGCGATCCAATGCTTTTGATCTGTTGGCTCTTTTCATCCCACATCGTGTCAATCGATTTTCCCTCTGCGATGGTTTTTTCGCATTTTTCAATATAGGGAGAAACAAATTTTTCTACCGAAGAAAACCCATTTAGGGATTTTGCGGCTTCAAATTCGGAGATGGCTTTTTGGCAACGACCTATGTCGGAAAGGAGCAATCCCCGCAAAAAATGTTTCTGATATTCCCCCGTATTGAAAACCTCCGGCTTTAGGGATTCATTTACTGAGAACTTTTCCACCCATTCGCCTATGGAATCCGACGGCAGGGCAAAAGCAAAATTATCTCCCGACTCCCGCTGGGAAAGATCTGACTGGTAGGTTATTACTCCAATTATCTCCCCTTTTTGGTTAATCAGCGGCCCTCCGCTTGATCCATGGGATATTTTTGCGTCCGTCTGGAATATTTTAAAGTCGTTATTTTCGGAGTCTTTAAAGGCGCTTATAGTTCCCGTGGTGAAAGTTGCTTCCAGTGGGGATTTATTGTTGAATTCCGCTGAAGCAGGAAAACCGAAAACGGAAATTTTTTCTCCCGCGGAAACTTTTTCCGAATTTCCGATCAGAATACTGGGAAAATTCCCACCCTCTATTTTGATTAAAGCGATATCCTTATTATCTTTGAAAAAATTATCATTGACGCTTATGATTTTTGCCGGAAAACCTTCCTGAAAAAGCTCTTCTATTTTGTTTTTTCCTGAAGCGGGATCAAGAACGGAAACTTTCTTTTCAAATTCAAACTTCCCCTTAGCCAGAAGATGATCCAAAAGCTTTTCTCCGAATTCTTCTCCCAGATCGCCCTGCTTGTTTTCAGGGATGCCCTTATTTTTCATATGCTCCATCACGGGGCCGATAACTTGCGGATCCATAAATATAGACAGGAAATATTGGGATGCTACCAGCGTTTTCATTGACTGGTAGGAAACAACATGCGCATTTGTTATAATATGTCCGTCGGAGCTTACGATAAATCCGCTTCCAGCCAGATATTCATCAAAAGGAATTTCAGTTTCTTTTCCGCTGGGATTTTCCATGATTGACAAATCTTCCGAATTTATCTTAGGCATGGAAAAAACAGCCTTTCCCTTGACATATTGGGCTATTCTTACAGTTGAAGGCTTAGTCATATTTACCACGTCCTCATGGCTAAGTTCCAGGGATTCCTTTATTCCTTCTTCCGAGGAGGGCTGATTTTTGAGGTAATTGGAGTAGAAGAATAAACCGGCAAAAGTTCCCGCTAAAATTAGCATTGCAACCGAAGATCCAATAATGATTTTTTTCATTTTTATTTTTATTTTCTGAGGAAGTTGTTATTGATTATTATTGAGGGAGCTGGACATCAGGAATTTTCGTGCCTTCGGGAACTTGAAATTTATCAGTCATGCTCTTGATTTCCTCCAATTGCTTTTTCAGTGTTTCGCACTGGTCTTCAAAGACAACATTTTCGGGAAGGGAAAAATCTACTGCAGCAATTGGCTTGCAGTCAACTTCATAGGTGTCTTCAAAGGCCTCTTCACCGACCTTAAGGCTGGAAGGTTCCTCTGTTTTCTGAGAAGCGGATTCCGGTTCTTTTTCAAGATCGTCAAAACAGTCAGTTTTTATTATTGTTCCCTTGGTTTCTCCTTTTACCCAGCTATGCATCGTTTTTTCTCCGTCAAAAATAGTATAATAGGTTTTTCCATCCGCTTCATATTCCGATTTGTATTTTTTCCCTTTGACATAGCTTTTTGATTTCATTGTTTCATCCCCCACCTTTATGGAATAGGTGCATTCCATCGTTTTTCCGAGATTCATCGCATCTTTAATGGATGAAATAATTCCGCCTTCTTCTTGCTGGAGTGCTTCCGAAGCCTTGTTTTGGACAGTTTCCTTTTTCGCGCATCCTGAAGCTAGAACTGAGAACAGCGCTATTGTTCCAAACAGCAGGATTTTTTTTGCATTTCCCATATTTTT
>CAYTRS010000055.1:0-2317 GCA_964440305.1 uncultured Bdellovibrionales bacterium | reverse complement strand
ATTTCTGAAATTCAGGCTGCTTTTTTGCTGGGCGATAATCGGACGCATCATATCATTGGAAATGAAAGTTGTCAGCTTGGAAGTGATGTAAGGCACCATATTCGCCAGCGCCGCTTCTCCGCCCGCCTTTTCCGCTTCCTTGAGCCAGAAGTCAACCACCACAGGATTCTGGCATTTGGAAAGCTTCATTTTGCGGAAATCTTCGTCTGAAAGGACTTTCGGAATTTCCATGAGCGTGGAACCGGTTTCCGGATCTTCCATCACCAGCAACATGGCATTGCGCATATATTGCTCGAACATCGGGCCTCCGGTTTGCTTGAGATCGTATAGCCTGTCAAAAATTCCAATCATTTCATTGATAACGAAGGTTTTTTCTTCCGGACGCTCGTATTCCAGCATATTGAGTCCCAGCGGGCGCTCTATGTCGGAAGGATCAAAAATAATTACGTCCTCCGCTCGCTCTTTCGGAATTGCTGTTAAAATATCTTCCACTGCATCTCCATGCGGATCAATGTAGCATACTCCTTTTCCATTTTTAACATCCTGCTTCGCCATTTCCTGAAGAAAATTGGATTTTCCCACTCCGGTTTGCCCGATAGTATAGAGGTGCCTTCTTCGATCTTCGTCCGTCAGGCGGATTTCCGTCTTCGTTCCACGATAATCATTGTAGCCCAA
Source organism: uncultured Bdellovibrionales bacterium (assembly GCA_964440305.1). Lineage (GTDB taxonomy): Bacteria > Patescibacteriota > Minisyncoccia > Moranbacterales > JAKLHP01 > CAYTRS01. The sequence continues at coordinate 1,642 of CAYTRS010000055.1, read as the reverse complement.
GATTATTCCCTCTTTCGGAATGTTCACCGGCGGAGCGGCGGATCCGGATTTCAGCCACTTTATTTTCGGCGTTTCGGTCGTGGAAATCGGAAAATGGAAAATACTCGCGATTTCCTCCACCCCCAGTATTACGGAATCGTTCTCGTCAAAATTCCGAAAAATATAATTGAAAATAGCGTTTTTTTCCTTCACCCTTTTTTTGACAACAAGGTGGTTCACCTCCGGATTTTCATACTGCACGAAAGCGTTTTCCAGATGCGAAAGAATTAGTTCCGCCCTGTCTTCTGTTTTGGCAGAAGATATGAGGCGAATGTTCACTCGGAATCCGGCTTTGTTGGATTTGCTTTCAACTGATTTTATAAGCTCCTGCTCTTCCGGAGTAAGCTGGACAATTTTTTCCTGCGGAGGCTTAGCTTCTTCTTTGCTATTGATATTCAAAGCGGTGTGCACCAGATCTTTTCCCAATTCTTTGACTAATGACTGGTTTATTTGCTTAAGCTGTTTTCCTTGTTGCATTTTGTGAGCAATTTCGCGCCCCGATTTTTGAAAACCGGTTCCGGCCGGACGTAAAACCAGCTGCATTACCGCACCCTCGCTTTCGGTTTCCAGCTTGCTTAAAGCGTTTGAAATTTCATTCAAGGGATCCACTTCCATTCTTTCATAAGTCCTGATGGGAAGCGCGTAATCTTTCTTGAGCGTTACCACAGCCGCCCGGGAAACACTTCTCGGGGAAAATATGGTATAATCGGCAGATTTTTCCAAAACTGCATCCGGAAAATAGCTATTGATCTGCTTTTCCACTGTTTCCCGGAATTTTTTGGGAATCGCCAGATAGAAAAATATTTCCTCGCTGTTGGAAGGATTGGCTATTTCAAAAATGATGTTCGGTTCTTCATAAAGGAATTTGTGGAAAAATCCTTTCTTTTCGCGGATATTCGTGAGCGTCGTCAGCAACTGTTCCATTACTCCGATTTCCTCTTTCCACATCTCTTTTTCATTCTGATTCGTTTCTTCTTTTTTCCTATTATTTCTTGAGACTTTGATGATCTCCAGATCCATATTTAAGGATCTGTTTATCTGAGCGCGGAAAAGGAAAAAACTTCGCAGAACGCAATATGTTCCGCTTCCTATGGAAACCGTTGCCAAAAAAATGGCGAGGATAATTAATATTAGGTTTAAATCCATAAACTAATTGTTTTTTATTTTAGTTTTTCGTTTTTTCATTTTAGATGTCTTTAATCAGCCCTTTCGCGATCAAGGCATCGTGAAACTCGTCCACCAGAAGCCGGTCATGGAACATATCCAGAACATAATAATCTTCCATATGCCTTGCCACTTTCACCGCGTGGACGACGCCTTTCGTCATTGCAATATCCACTAAGTGGCTGATTTGGCTTTCCGCATCCTGTTTTTCCGCCACTTCCTGCGCATCGGACTTAATGTCCAAATCACTGGAGGTTATCTGAGTCTGATCTTTTACTTTTGACAGGATTTTATTGTAGGCGGAGTCTTTTTCCGCTGAAATCTGCTCTTTTGCTTCTTTTTTCTCTGGCGCAGTAATTGCTTCTTTTTGACCTTCGGAAGTTTTTCCTTCCGCTTTAAACTTTCCTTCCATATCCATGTCCTTTTCATCAACCGGCTC
>CAYTRS010000054.1:0-2427 GCA_964440305.1 uncultured Bdellovibrionales bacterium | reverse complement strand
GAAATATTACCAGGGAAGATCCGAGAATTCCGAGTTCTTCAGAGATAACCGCAAAGATAAAATCCGTATGCTTTTCCGGAAGAAAATTAAGCTGGGATTGCGAACCATGACCTATTCCCTTTCCTTTTAAGCCTCCCGATCCCACTGCGATTATTGACTGTTTCACATTATATCCGCTCCCCCTGGGATCAGCTGTGGGATCAAGAAAACTTTTTATTCTCGCTTTCTGATAAGGCGCGAAAAGCATCCAGCTAGCGACCACTGCTACGCAGGCCACCAGTATGATAGAAACAAGGGATTTCCGGCTCACCCCCGAAACCAAAACCATTCCCACCCAAGTTACCGCTATTACCATCGCACTTCCAAAGTCAGGCTGTTTTATCACCAAAAAAACGGCAGCGGCAGTTAAAACCAGAGAAGCAAGAAGCCTTTCCATTTCTCCCAGCTTCAGCTTTTTTTTCGAAATAAAACTTGCCATAAATATCACAATCGCGATCTTTGCAAATTCAACCGGCTGAATCCTGAATTCCGCTATTCCTACCCATCCGGAAGTTCCGCGAACTTCTGTTCCAAAAAACAAAACCAGGAAAAGGGAAATTAGGGCAAAAAAATAAATCCAGCGGCTGGAAAGATTGAGATAGTTGTGGTTTGAAAAGGCGAAAAAAAACATTGCTGTTATTCCCAGAAAAGAAAAAAGCAGCTGTTTGGAAAAAACAGTCATTCCTTCAGAAGCGCCGGCTGAAGAGATGCTATAGAGCGAAATTAATCCGGTTGCCATCAGAAACAAAACGGAAAATATAAGAATCCAGTCAAGTTTTAAAAATTTAAGAAACATAGAAAAATAAAATCAAAATTCAAATACCAAAATGTAAAATTAAGGCACTCGCTCCGTTCGTTAATCATCTATAAATGATCTGTCCCGGATATTCGGAATACCAAAATTTTTACTTTTGATTTTTAAATTTTAATTTTTCTTTAGTATTTCTGGAATTCTCCTCCGGGAAGATATTTTTTGGTGAAGTTTTGGCTGTCAAAAACGTTGGTCTCCGCTTCCATTTCAACCTGCATCACGTCTCCCGGAAAGCTAGAGGGCCAGAGAAGCTTGAAATCCCGCTGGTCTCCTGAACCGATATCCCTCATTTCCGTTGAATTCAGGGCAATAGGAATTCCCGAGGAATCCCTCAAGATGACATCTACATTGACCGATTCAAAATCAAAAGCGCTTTCATTGCGTAGAAGCCCATAAGCCTGCCCGAATCCCACTCCTCCGGAAACAATGTCATATCTTTTTTCATAGATGTTGAGCTGGGGCTTTTCGTAGTTTTCAAATTCCGCCCATTGCGTATTTTTTATTAAGACTTCGGCTATGGAAGGCTCGCTCTGGATTTCAAAGCCGTTTTCAATGGCATATTTAGAGTCCCTGGGAAGAATAAAACTCTTCCCGCTTCTTTTTCCAAGAATTTCTCCAGATGTCCCCTTGAGAGTTATTTCATATTCAAAGCTTGAGCTTCCAAACCGGTTGTTGGGATTGAAAAATTTCAAAAGGACGTCGAATTTCCCCAGACCTCCATAAACAAACGCTTTTTCCTGAATTTCAATTTCCTGGGCGGAAATTTCCTTTATGCAAGGCTTGCATTTTCCCCCGCAGTCCGCTTCCTCTTCATTCTGATTTTTTTTGCCGTCAAAACAAGTGGTATCCGGCCTTATAACAGAATATAAAAACCAGCAAAACAAAAAGAACAGGAGGAAATAAACCAAGATGATAATTATCCTTTTTTTGTTTTTTTGATATTCTTCCATAAGCTCTTCTTAATGTTAATTCAAAAATACAAAGAAAACAAGCCCCGCGAAAAATTTTGTAAATTTTAAAAATTAAATTCCCCTTTATAAAACAAACCTCCCTTTGAAAGGAGGTTTTTTATTTGATTCCACTGTCTTGGCAACGTCCTACTTTCCCAGGGCCTGCGGCCCAAGTATCATCGGTGCTGGAGGGCTTAACTGCTCTGTTCGGAATGGGAAGAGGTGTACCCCCTCCGCCAGAGTTACCAAGACGGCGGAATCAAATGGCCTTTTTAGTCAATTTTAGCAATTAATGTCCGCCAAACGTGGCGGGCGGGACGCAAAATAGAAAAAATTATTGTTTTATTAGTACTTCTTGGCTCAATCCATTGCTGGACTTATACCTGAAGCCTATCAACCTGGTGTTCTTCCAGGAAAACCAATCGCTCATATCGCGCTATTCGCGATACTCGCTTTAAGTTAAAAGTTTAAAATTTAAAGTTAAATGTAGGTATGCGAAACGCATATTAACTATGGACACCATAATTTTTAACTTTTCACTTTTAATTTTGAACTTGAGTGAAATATCACACGCAGTGTGATATGAACGAAAATTGCCTAATCTTGGGGTGAGTTTCCCGCTTAGAT
>CAYTRS010000053.1:0-2510 GCA_964440305.1 uncultured Bdellovibrionales bacterium | reverse complement strand
TGATATGATGCGTCCGATTATCGCCCAGCAAAAAAGCAGCCTGAATTTCAGAAATATGATGGACGAAGGGAAAATCCTGCTTATTAATCTTTCTAAGGGAAAAATCGGAGAAATCAACAGCCGGCTTTTGGGAATGGTGGTGGTTGGAAAGCTTCTGATGGCGGCGCTCTCCCGGGTGAACACTCCGCAGGAAGAAAGAAAGGATTTTTATCTTTACATTGACGAATTCCAAAACGTGACGACTGATTCAATTTCTCAGATCCTTTCGGAAGCGAGAAAATATCGGTTGGATCTCATAATTGCCCACCAGTTCATTGGGCAATTGAGTGAGGAAATTTCCAAAGCCGTGTTCGGAAACGTCGGATCACTCTGTTCCTTCCGGGTGGGACCGGAAGACGCGGAGTTTCTGGAAAAGCAATTTGAGCCGATTTTTTCCGCGAACGACTTGGTAAACGTTGACAATTATAATGTTTTTGCAAAACTTCTTATTAACAACGAGCTTGCTAAGCCTTTTAATATGAGAATCTATCCTCCAACTTCTGGTGATTTGGAAGCGAGCGGATATTTCAAAGAACTTTCCCGCCTCAAATATGGCCGAGACGCCAAGATTGTGAGCAAAGAGATTATGGAAAGGACAAAGCTGGCGAGAGTGTAGAAATGCTTGAAATATTAACTTTTCAAATTTATTTTTGTATAATTTATTTTTTTAGTATCTTAACTAATAATAATGTTTTCCTATTCAAGCTGCTTAGCGAAACGCCGGTGGCTTTTTCATTTGTAACTTTCGCATTTCGGGGGTTTGTGGGATAATGAAATTGGTTCATAAAGTTCTTAAAGTTATAAAGTTTGTAAAGTTTTAATCTAGCTAACTTTATAACTTTATAAATCTGACGAACCCTGTAAACTGATATCGTATCGCTTTAATTTAAATAAAAACAAACTTATGAGAAGAATGTATTTGGACATTGAGACGCTTCCAGCGGGGGAAGACCGCCATGAAACGCTTCGTTTTTTGCATGCCAAAAAAATGGCAAAAAAGAAAAAAGATTTTGAGGAGCTGGATTTTGAGCAGTATCTCCTCAACACTTCTTTCGACGGATCTTTCGGCAGAATCCTGTGCATCGGCTATGCGCTGGACGACGAACCGACGGAATGTCTGTGCGACGGAGAAAACGAGGAAGAAATTTTGAAAAAGTTCTGGGAACTGGCGGAAAATGCCGATTTATTCATCGGGCACAATATTATTGATTTTGACATGCGCTTTATCTATCAAAGATCCATCATTAATAAAGTTCTTCCGACCAAGGACTTGATTTTTGCGAGATATCGCAATTATCCGATGTATGACACAATGAAAGAGTGGACGAAATGGGCGATGAGTTCCATTGGGCTGGAGCAGATCGCCTTGGCGCTTGGAATCCCAAGCCCCAAAGACGAGATTGACGGATCTCAGGTGTATGATTATTACAAAGCGGGAAAAGTGAAGGAAATCGCGGAATATTGCAAAAAAGATGTTGAAACGACGAGGTTGGTTTACAAGAGAATGAATTTTATAAATTAAAAAAATGGAAACAATTATAATTATCGGAGCCGTTTTGGTTATTTTAGGAATAATCGGAAGCATTATTCCGGCGCTTCCGGGTCCGGTTTTGAGTTTTTTGGGAATACTCTTTCTTTTCATCGAAAAAGGATCGGGAGCAGTTCCGTTTTCAACCCTTTCTATTTTCGGCATAATAACTATTTTTCTAATTCTGCTTGATTATGTCGCACCCATTTACGGGGCAAGGCGGTTCGGCGCTTCCAAAAAGGGGACTTGGGGAGCGGTAGTCGGAGCGTTAGTCGGAATTATCTTTTTTCCTCCGCTTGGAATTTTTCTCGGTTCGCTTATAGGTGCAATTCTCGGAGAAATTTATGGAGGCAAGAAACTTGAACAATCCCTCAAAGCCGGATTAGGAGTGATTGCCGGAAGCGTGACGATGCTGGTCTTGCAAACAGTTTTTTCGTTTATCGCAGCGGCATATTTTTTCGCAAAAATAATAACTTGACTTGAATTCTAGTTGAATAGCAAGAACCGCGTATAAAATTGAAAAGGCGGCCGTGCATAGCATATCCGCCTTTTTATTTTGATGGTATAATAAAAAGAGAAAAGGTTTTTTACGGCTTTAAAATAAATATATGAAAAAAAACATAATTATCTTCATTGCGGTTCTGGTTGTTATCGCCGGCATTATTGCCGTAAACCCATGGAAAAATTCAAATAAGAAGCCTAACAGGAGTGAAAAAGTTATTAGTGAAGGTCGCGCTGAGCACGAATGTCCCATAGCCGGCTACCAATGGTGCCCGTCAACTGAAGAATGCCAGAAAATTGCGGAAGTTTATTGCGAAGAGTACGAGGACCAATATAAAGGGGATTAAAAGCAGAGTTAAAACCAAAATGGAAAAAAGAAAGACGCATACTTTGATTATTTCCGACTTGCATCTGGGATCTTCCGTGAGCCAGCCGGGAAAAG
>CAYTRS010000052.1:0-2701 GCA_964440305.1 uncultured Bdellovibrionales bacterium | reverse complement strand
GAGTTATTATTTTTTAAGCCGCGTTCGTCTAGTCCGGTCCAGGACGCCAGGTTCTTCACCCTAACGGGTGATCCCCCGCTAGGGGGACATCCCCTGGAAATAAAATCATTTACATTAAAAAGAGTAGATAATTAATTAATATAAAATACGCCGCCATCGTCTAGTCCGGTCTAGGACGCCAGGTTCTCATCCTGGAAATCAGGGGTTCGAATCCCCTTGGCGGTACAAGTTATAAAAATATGAAAAGCGAAATAATACCAATAGAATCAAAAATTGAAAAACTTACCGAAGTAGAAATTGAAACAAAAAGGCTTATTTTAAAGCCCGTATCTTTAGAATATAAAGATATGATTTTTCCTGAATTTACAGAGGAAGTAACCAAATTTATGTATCCTTCATCGGCGAAGAAAATTGAAGAAACCGAAGAATTTATAAAAAGTTCTATAGAAAAGATGGAAAAGGGAACAGACATTTATTTTAGTATTTTTAATAAAGAAACAAATGAGTTCTTGGGCGGAGGAGGAATTCATCACTTAGACACAAAAACTCCGGAATTGGGAGTTTGGATTAAAAAGTCGGCTCACGGAAATAAATATGGAAAGGAAACCATAATAGGAATTAAAAACTGGGCTGATAAAAATATAGATTATGATTATTTGTTATATCCGGTCGCGAAGGAAAATATTGCTAGTAGAAAAATTCCCGAATCTTTAGGGGGAAGGATAGGAAGAGAATTTATAGGCAAAAATCAAAAAGGAAAAGATATGGAAGAAGTAGAATATAGGATTTATAAATAAAAATCATTGACGCATTTTGGATTGGTGCTACAATAAGTGCAGAATATTTTGGTTCAAAACAAAAATGGATAAAAAATCAAAAATACTAATCGGAGTTTTTGTCCTATTGATAATAGCTTCAATTGCCGCGACCTATTGGAGGGTTTTTGTGAAAAAGGATTATATGATTTCCGCCCAGGTGGATTGCGATCCGGCAACGGAAGCTTGTTTTATTTGGGAGTGCGATCCGGAAACTCCCGGGGAATGTACCGGAGATCCGGAAGAAGACATTTGGTACTATGAAATAATAAAAAAGAAAGCGGCCAGCATTCCTGACTGCGATCCGGAAGATGAGAATTGCGAAGCTCTGGTTTGCCAGGAAGGCGAAGCTGATTGCGAATACATCCTTTGTTCTTCCGAAACTGCTTCTGAGGGAGAAAAATGCAGCAATCCTGAAGAATATTTGGCTGAAAATCCGGAAGAGCCGGAGGAAAGCGAGGGTGAAGAGGAAGACGTTTCTGAAAGCAAAGAAAAAAGCGCGGATGAAGAAGCTGAATTGCCGGCGGAAAGAGAAGGCGAAGGCGGAACGGAAGAGTTTTGATATTGTTTTTAATTCCTGCGCGTTCTATTTCAAAAATAGGCGCGCAGATTTAATTATTATAACCAAGGCAGATAATTTTATTTTAAAAATTGTTTGCCGCTGATAAAAAATGAACAGCACTGAAGCCTCACATTTTGGCGAACACCTGATGATTGACGGCTATAAAGGAAATAAGGAAAAATTAAACGACAAAGAGCTGGTGCTCAAGTGCCTGAATGAGCTTCCGGAACTTACCGGAATGAGAAAATTGACCGAGCCCCAGGTTTATTTCGCTGCGGATAATGACATAAAAGACCCGGGAGGATGGAGCGGATTCGTGGTGATTGCCGAATCCCACATCAGCGTCCACACTTTTCCCTTGCGCGGATTTGTAAGCATTGACGCCTACACTTGTAAAAACGGAATGGATACCGATCTCATTGTTGAATATTTCAAGAAAACTTTTGAACTTCAGGAAACCGAAGTGAATTTTGTGAAGAGGGGAAAGGAATATCCGAAGCATAACATTTATTAATATTCTTTATAAAAAACTTTTTAAAAAACCGACAAAGATAGTTGGTTTTTTTGCTTGACTTTTATTTCTTATTATGCTATAATTTCAAGTTGCCTAAAATGGCAATAGTAGTTTAAAACAACCTTTTAAAGGAGGTCGCAATGAGCGGAATTTTCAAAAAAATTGCCGCGTACATTGTGGCAATAATAAAAGCTTTTTTTGGAATATCGGATAGTGAAAATCTTGCTTCTGGATCAAAGAAAGTGGCAACTATTGTGTTGGGGAGGATATTTTTTATTATCGCTGATTATTGGGCGGTAATAGCCTCAGTTGCCTTGGTGTCAACCTTGAAATATCGTGGCTGTGATTTTTTGGAAATTCTGGCCGCAACATGGCTATATGATCTTATTGTAGCCGTAGCGTTTTTGATTATTAGTATTAGAAGTGGACAGGATATCACGCTCGGGGAATCATTCAGAAGAGCGGCGGATGTAATACATAATTCCAATAAGTTAATGGGATATACAACATCTGCCTTCCTAATCGTAAAAGCGACGATTTGGGATGGTCCGGAACAGGTGCCGATTTTCTTCAAAAAAGAGCTTAAAAAATTTTCCAGAATGATCCTTTTATTGTTATTTCTTACTGCTTTTCAAGGAGCGTTCTGGGCGTATGTTTATAGTCTTGGTTACGACAGCGTAGCCGAACTGATAAAAAGTTTTAAATAAGAGAGTGACTGATTAAATATCGGCACTCTCTTTTTTGCAAAGACCGCCCTTTTGAGCTATAATAAACAAGGAGCTTGGGGAGGAGGTTCTTATTTTGAGGATT
>CAYTRS010000051.1:0-2787 GCA_964440305.1 uncultured Bdellovibrionales bacterium | reverse complement strand
GATTATATCATAGACCAATTAAAGAAACAGATTGAGGGGTTTTCCGTTAAAGCGGAAACGCAAAAGGTCGGAAAAGTTACCGAAATTGGAGACGGAGTCGCCAAGATTTCCGGACTTTCAGATGTTATGGCAAGCGAGATGCTGGAGTTTGAAAACGGTGTTTTTGGAGTGGCGCTTAATCTTGAAGAAGAAAGCATTGGAGCGATGATTCTGGGAAGCTATGAAAATATTCATGAAGGAGAAACGGTGAAATCAACCGGAAAAATTCTTTCTGTGCCTGTGTCTGAAAGCCTGATAGGAAGAGTGGTTGATCCGTTGGGAAGTCCGATTGATGGAAAGGGAGAAATTAAAGCGGACAAATATTATCCCATTGAAAAAATTGCTCCCGGCGTTATTACCAGAAAATCCGTAAACCAGCCGGTGCAAACCGGAATAAAGGCGATTGATGCGCTGATTCCAATTGGAAGAGGACAAAGAGAACTTATAATCGGAGACAGGCAGACCGGAAAAACCGCGGTTGCGATTGACGCGATCATAAATCAGAAAGGGCAAGATATGATCTGCATCTATGTTGCGATTGGCCAGAAAGAGTCAAAGGTCGCAAGAATCGTGAAAGAACTTGAGGATAGAGGAGCGATGGAATATACAATAGTGGTTGTGGCGGGAGCCTCCGATCCTTCTGCACTTTCTTTTATTTCTCCATATTCCGGATGCGCTATGGGAGAATTTTTTATGGATCAGGGGAAAGATGTTTTGGTTATTTATGATGATTTGTCAAAACACGCCTGGGCGTATCGCCAGATATCTTTGATTCTTCGCCGTCCACCGGGAAGAGAAGCGTATCCCGGAGATATTTTTTATCTTCATTCAAGGCTCTTGGAGAGATCGGCAAAACTTAGCAAAGATTTTGGAGGAGGGTCGCTAACAGCGCTTCCCATAATTGAAACTCAAGCCGGAGATGTTTCGGCATACATACCGACAAATGTAATTTCAATCACGGATGGACAGATTTATTTGGAATCAGATTTGTTTTACAAGGGCATTCGTCCGGCGCTTAATGTGGGTCTTTCTGTTTCCCGTGTAGGCTCGGCTGCGCAGACAAAAGCGATGAAAAAAGTCGCCAGAAAATTGAGGTTGGATTTGGCGCAATTTCGGGAACTGGAATCTTTTGCGCAATTTGGATCCGACCTTGATGAAAATACAAGAAAACAGATTGAAAGGGGAAAGAGAACGGTTGAAATTTTGAAACAAGGCCAATATGAACCGATGCTAATGGAAAATCAGGTGGCGATTCTCTATGCTCTTACTCAGGGATTTTTGGATGATGTTGAAGCTGAAAAAGTGAAAAACTGGGAAGCCGATTTTTTGAAATTTATGAATTCTTCCCAAAAAGAAATTTTGAAAGAAATTGCCGAGAAAAAAGAGATGACTGACGGATTGTCTGAAAAAATCAAAAAAGCCATTGAAGAATTCAAAGAAACATACCAAAATTAGAATTTTTAATTTCTAATTTTTAATTTTATAAATAATATTTAAATTTCTAAATTTTAAAAATTTAAGAATTAAGATTTATTTAAAAATTACAAAAATTAAAAATTATAAAATTTCCAAACATTTATGGCTTCAGGAAAAGAAATTAGAAGAAGGATAAGATCCATTCAGAATACCGGTAAAATTACTCGAGCGATGGAGATGGTTTCGGCTGCCAAAATGCGAAAAGCGGTGGCAAGTGTTTTGGCTATTCGGCCGTATGCCCATAGCGCTTGGAGCGTTCTCACAAATCTTTCGCGAGCTTTTGAGAATAATCAAAAAGGACTTTTGGAGGTGCGAGATGTGAAAAATATTTTGATGGTTGTGGTGGCTTCAAATCGCGGTCTTTGCGGATCATTCAATTCGCAGATTCTAAAGAAAATAAAAGAAGAAATCAAAAATCCGGACAAAATAAAAATTAACCGAATCGGTAAAAATAAAATAGAATCAAAAATTCCAAACGAAAAAATCAGAATAGATTTTATTACTGTTGGAAAAAAAGGGGAAGGACTGATTAAGAAAATCAAAAAAGAAATCATTGCCAGCTTTCCAGATCTTTCTTATGCTCCAAGCGTGGAAGATGTCAGGGCGCTTTCTAAAATTGCAATGGATGAATATCTTGCAAGAAAATATGACAAAGTTGTTGTTGTGTATACGGACTATGTTTCAACAATAAGCCAGCAAACAAGAATCAGGCAGCTGCTTCCGATTTCAAAAATTGACATTGAAAAACAGATTGCGGAAATGGATGTTTTGGCGAGAGAATATGGGCTTGATGAGCCGAAAGTGGAATACAAAATTGAGCCGAATCCAAAGGAAGTTTTGGATTATATTTTTCCGCGGCTTATTGAAATGCAGATTTATCATGCAATTTTGGAATCAAACGCTTCCAAGGAATCGGCAAGGATGGTGGCGATGAAAAATGCCACGGAAGCGGCGGGAGAGATGGCAGACGATTTGACATTTATGTATAACCAAATCCGCCAGATGAAAATTACCCAAGAAATTGCGGAAATTTCCGCGGGAAGAGCGGCGTTGGAGAATTAATTCTCTGTATATTAATATTAATGAACAATAAAATAATATGAGTAATATTGGAAAAATTTCACAAGTAATCGGACCGGTAGTTGATGTTGAATTTTCCGCTTCTTCGGCGGACAAGGGAGTTAAGCTTCCGAAGATTTATGATGCTTTGGAGATTAAACTTTCCGCCTCTTCGGCGGATAAAACTGAAAAATCAGTTTTAGTTTTAGAAAC
>CAYTRS010000050.1:0-2920 GCA_964440305.1 uncultured Bdellovibrionales bacterium | reverse complement strand
CAAATTTTAAATCATCTAAATTCAAATAGTTTTAAACATTTGAATTTAATCATTTTGGTATTGTTTCGGATTTAGGATTTTGATATTCGGATTTAAAGCCCTATTCATCCACCACTTTGCCGCCCATGATTTTCAAAGCATCATCAAGAAGGGAAGGGTTTTTTGCAGGACTATCACTTACTGGTTTATTTTTTGTTCCATGTTCCATGTTTGACGCTCTATGATTTTTGGAAATCTTAATTCCTGCCTCTTCTTCCGTCAGAAAAGCAACCCTCAAGGCAATTCCCGTGATTTTAGCAACCCCTTTTTCTATTGTCAATTTATTTTTCGCCTCGTTCAGCTTGTCCTTGTATAGTTTATATGGGGTGGCAATCTGAATTGTTTTTCCGGAAATCTTGAAAGGCTGGCAATTGGAAAGAAAAGCGGTAAGCGAATGATTAAAAGGCTTTATTTCCAAAAGTAAATTTTTCCAACTCTTCTCAACGTCATAAAGGCTGATCTCGGAAAGCTCATTTCCACTTTCTGAAATTGGAAGATTTTCAGTTTCAATTTTTTCAGCTTTTTGCGCTGCTGGCGTTTTATTTTCGGGGAAGTTTATTTTTGTTTCCGTTGGAGTTTGATTTTCCGGAATTTTTGGGTCAGTGGCCGGTATTTTTTCCGCAAGTTTTACAATGGCGAGTTCCAGAGGAAGCTGGGGAATGAAAGAATATTTGATTTCATTTTGGACTTCAGAAAGCAAGTCAACGATTTTCAGGATTTCCGAAGCTTTGCGTGTTCGCGCCTCTTTTTTCATTTCGGAAATTTGCTCGGAAGTCAGCTCAAAAGAAAAATTTTCCGATAGCTTTTCATCGACAGAAATAATCATCAGGTGGCGCAGATAATTCAAAAGGGATTTGTTGAATATCTCAATGTCATATCCGTCCTCGGACAATTTGTTGATCAGTTCCAGCGCTTTTCTTGCGTTTTTTTCCAAAAGATATCCGGCAATAACTTTAACTGACTGATAATCCGTTGTTCCCAAAATTTCTTTTACTTCTTTGGCGGTAATATTTTTGTCTTCAAGGGAAATTACTTGCGCCAGAAGCGATTCGGCATCCCGCATTCCGCCTTCCGCGGCAATAGCAATCATTTCCAATGCTTCCTTCTCAATTTTCACTTTTTCGGATTTGGCAATCGCAGAAAGCTTTTTGATGATGTTTTCAAGGGAAAGCCGCGTGAAGTCAAACCTTTGGCAGCGGGATATGATCGTTTCCGGGACTTTATGGATTTCCGTGGTTGCCAGAATGAAGATTACATGAGAAGGCGGCTCTTCTAATGTTTTGAGAAGTGCGTTCCAAGCCCCGGTTGACAGCATATGCGCTTCGTCAATGATGTAAATTTTGTATTTTGCCTGCGTTGGAGGAAGCTTCACGGTTTCGCGAAGCTCGCGAATGTTATCCACTCCGGTATGCGATGCGGCGTCAATTTCAATTATATCCAAAGATCTTCCGTCGGAAATATTTTTGCAAATCGGGCATTTAAGGCAAGGTTCTCCGCCGGATAAATTGGTGCAGTTGACCGCTTTGGCGAAAATCCGTGCGATGGTTGTTTTTCCGGTTCCTCTTGGGCCGGTGAACAGGTAGGCGTGTCCAATCCTCCCATTTTTTACGGAATTGGAAAGAGTCTGGGTAATGTGCTTTTGCCCGATGATTTCAGAAAATTTTTGAGGTCGGTATTTGCGATAAAGAGTTTCCATAATATTAAAATCAAAGTTCAAAATGCAAAATTAAAAATTGAGGAGTCCGAGACGGACTTGCTTTTTTACGTATTCGTGACATTTGTATGTATCTGTCCGCCCGCAACTTATGACTATATTTTATCATTCAGGAATAAAAAAGAAAAGCCTTTAAAAATAAGGCTTTTCTGTGAAAATGTCAGGTAATTATTTTTTGAAAACTACAAATTTATAGCCTAAAAAGTTCCAAGCTAATCCTGCTATGCTACCCGCCATAGCTCCTATTAAACCCCACTGGTCTGAATTTAATCCGGCGATTGGCTCTATACCTTTGAACACATAAGAAGCAAGTACAATGTTGATAGTAAAACCTATTACGCTTACAACAAAGAACTGAATAAATTCAGCACGAGTTTTTTGGACAGCACTCTGCTCAAAAGTCCAATATTTATTCCAATAATAGCTGTTTATATTAGCGATAATAAACGAAGTTCCTTTAAAAAGGGAATAAAATGCTATTCCTAAAATAACAATTTGCGTTGATTCAATATTTAGATAATCTTTGAATATGAAAGTTATTAGGCTTAATACTCCTAAATCAACCAGTGTGTTGAGTACTCCAATTACTACGAATTTTGCCAGTTGCCAAATTATGCGCAATTTTTTTCCTATATAATAGGAAACCAATAATCCGAATGGAACTAAAACAAAAAACAATGGAACAACTGCCATTGCATATTTATCATACAAGTCTGGTTTTGCTGCTTTTAATATTGGAAGCGCTAATAATCCTATAAATAGTCCTGCTGCAATTGCGAAAAAGCAATTTTTTTTGTTTGATTGACCAATCTCTGTTGATTGATTATTAATATTTTCCATTTTGTTTTTTATCCCCACACCAATTTCGACAATGAATTATTGCAAATAGTACTCACTCTGGCGAAATGGCTTTGCTTTATAATGTATCCCAATTTATATCCCATAGCAAAAATTGGTGTGGGGGTGAATTATTTAGTTGTCTTTTTTATCCTCTTGAATCTCTTGTTTAATTGCCTCTATATCTTCCGTCCATTCATCAAGAACATCCCGGGATTTGTCGTTTTCGTTTTTCTGGCTTTCTTTTGCTTCTTCAACTTTTTCTTCCGTGGTCTTGGAAAGGCTCGGCTTTTTTGAAGTTTCCCAGAAGCTTTTTTTGTTTTTCTGAAG
>CAYTRS010000049.1:0-3006 GCA_964440305.1 uncultured Bdellovibrionales bacterium | reverse complement strand
TTAGTTTTGAAAATCTTGAGCTTTTTCGCCAATCCTTGACTCACCGTTCCTATCTGAATGAGCATCGGGATTACAAACTGGATCACAACGAACGACTGGAGTTTTTGGGCGATGCGGTTTTAGAACTGGTTGTTACTGAACATTTATACAATAATTATTCCAATCCGGAAGGAGAACTTACCAGCTGGAGAGCCGCGTTGGTAAACGGCGAGACCCTGTCATTGATAGCCAAGGAACTAGGCGTGGAAAAATATTTAATGATGAGCAAGGGGGAAGCGAAAGATACTGGAAGGGCGAGGGTATATCTTTTGGCAAATGCCATGGAGGCGATTATCGGAGCGATCTATCTTGATAAAGGCTATGAAGAGTCGAAAGAATTTATTTCAAAAAACGTAATCTCAAAATTAAGCGAAGTTCTGGAAAAAAAGCTTTATATGGATCCCAAGAGCCTTTTTCAGGAAAAATCCCAAGAAATTGAAAAAGTCACTCCTATTTACAAAGTCCTTCGAGAATGGGGTCCGGATCATGATAAGCATTTTGTAGTCGGAGTTTTTCTCAATGATAATTTAATTGCGGAAGGGGAGGGAAATTCAAAGCAAGAAGCTCAGCGCCAAGCGGCAAAGAACGGATTGGAGGAAAAGGGGTGGAGCTAGAAAAAGTAAAAAAAGAAAAGTAAAAAGTAAAAAACAAGGAAATATTAATTTTTTACATTTTACTTTTAATTTTTTATTTTAACTTCATTTCCTGCCTTGCCACCACGACTGCGAAAACCTCCCTTGCTCCGGATTTTTTAAGAGTTTTGGCGCATTCAAACAAAGTCGATCCCGTAGTTGCCACGTCATCAACAAGCAAAATCCGCTTGTTTTTTATTTGGTTCGCTTTGCCCCCCGGCACTTTAAAAGCGTTTTGGATATTTTTTTGTCTTGCGGAATAATTTTTTATTTTCATTTGCGGGAAGGTGTATCTCTGGCGCACAAGGCAGTTTGATTCAAAAAGAATGGGAAAGCCCGGAGTGATTTTTGGGGAAATGAATTGAGCCAAGAGATCTGCCTGATTGAATCCCCGCCAGCGAAGCCTTCGCTGATGAAGAGGAACGGGAATGATAATATCCGGAATAGGCAATTCCGAACTGAGAATGGCGCTGAGCATCGCCTTTCCCAGTGAATTCGACAAATCTTCAATAAATCGGTATTTGAATAAATGCACTGCCCTGGAAACCAACTTGTCTTGATATGACAAAGAAACAAGAATGCCGTCAATATTAAATTTTTTCCGGCACTTGAAGCAGGTAAATCCGCTGGGAGTTGTTTTTTTCTCGCAAATGGGGCAAAACTGGTCCTTTTTGAGCGCAATTTTTCGGAAACATTTATCGCAAATCCAACAGCCTTCTTTTTGGCAGGAAAGGCATCTAATCGGGAAAAGAGTGTCCAGGAAAAAATTTTTTTATTTTTTGGAAGAAAAGCATAAAAATTGGAACTATAAAGTCATAATGTTGTAAAGTTTTCTTAGTCTTATAACTTTAAGAACTTGATGAACTTTATAAATCTTATAACTAATAACTATATATTGACTATTTGTTGCTTTTTTTATTTATGTTATAATAAAAATGTTGGAAATTTGGAAATTATTTTCCATAGAAACTTTAGCTTATTTGGAAACAAAAATCAAAACTTGAAGAAATGTTCAATTTGTTCGGAAATAAAAATTATTTTGTAGGAATTGATTTTGGAACATCAGCCGTAAAAATGGTGGAGCTTTTTATAAAGGACGAGAAAATCAATCTTAGTAATTATGGCTGGATTGATCTCGGGTTCATTTCAAACCATGCTAGCAATGACCCCGCTTCTAACAGCGGGGTGCGCAATGAGAAAATAAAATTCCTGCTCAAAAAACTGGTGGAAAAAATGAAGTTGAAATCCAAATCAGCCTATGCTTCTATTCCCGGATTCAGCGGGCTTATTACTGTCGCGGAGCTTCCCATAATGAAAGACAGCGAACTGGAAGGAGCGATACAATTTGAGGCTCGCAAGCATATTCCTGTTTCACTCGATGAAGTGGCAATAGACTGGGAAATAATCAAGAGAGAAGAGCAAAATAATACTCTCCAAAAGCCGGATCAAAAAATATCAGGAGATGGCAAAATGCTTGTTTTGCTGGTAATCGCTTCGAAAAAAGACATTATTGATTCAACGGGCATTATTGAAAGTTCCGGTCTTTCTGTCCAGTCGGTGGAACTGGAAACTTTTTCCTTGGTAAGATCCCTTATCGGAGAAGATTCCGGAACTTTTTTAATTGTGGATATAGGTTCTCGAGCTACCAATATTATTCTTGCGGAAAAAGGCTTTATTAAAGTCAACCGCAATATTGATTTTGGCGGAAGCGAGATATCAAAATTCATTGCTGAGAGCATGAAAATTTCCATTCAAAGAGCGGATTCATTGAAAAAAGAAAGAAAGGATATTTTGGGGACAAACGGATCTTCAACGGTTATTCCGGCTCTGGAAATGGTTTCCAATGAAGCAAAGAGAATAATTAATGCGTACAAGGAAAAAAATGTTGGAGCCAGGATTGAAGGGGTTATTCTATCCGGAGGATCGGCAAAGCTAGCGGGAATAGACAACTATTTTTCGCAGTCGCTCGGAGTAAAAGCATTTCTCGGAAATCCTTGGAAGAGGATTTATTATGACGCCAAATTGGAAGAGATTGTCAGGGGCTTGGGCACGTCCTATTCCGCGGCGATAGGTTTGGCTTTGCGCGGAGCGGAGGAATACAAAAGAAAGTAAACTCAAAATTCAAATGTCAAATGTCAAAAATATGGTGTCCGAGGCGAACAAAATTATATAATAGTTAATATGAGCATAAGCGAATGCCTCAATTTTAAACTTTGATTTTTTAATTTTTAAATTAAATATAGTTTTTAATTTTATTTACATAAAATCAAAAACTAATAGAAATATGCCCGGAATAAATCTTTTGCAAAATGACCAACAAACTGAAAACAGGCAC
>CAYTRS010000048.1:0-3460 GCA_964440305.1 uncultured Bdellovibrionales bacterium | reverse complement strand
TGAGGTCTCTGTATTACCGCTACTGCTGGCACAGAGTTAGTAACCTCTTATTCCTCACATACCATCACGTAAGTTTTTCTGTGAGAAAAGCGGTTTACAACCCTAAGGCCTTCATCCCGCACGCGGCGTCGCTCGTTCAGGCTTTCGCCCATTGACGAATATTCTCGACTGCAGCCACCCGTAGGTGTTTGGGCAGTGTCTCAGTCCCAATGTTGGGGGCCACGCTCTCGCGCCCCCTACCCGTCATAGCCTTGGTAGGCAATTACCCCACCAACTAGCTGATAGGACACAGGCCACTCTCTAAGCGCTGTATACAGCGCAAAAATTCGAAATTCCAATCTCGAAATCCGAAAAAAATTAAAATATTTGAATTTAATTATTGTTTCGAAATTCGTGTTTTGTGCTTCGGATTTCTGTGCTATATACAGCTTTACTTCGTAAAGCGTATTGCGAATTATCTTACCTTTCGGTAAGTTATGCGCAACTCAGAGGAATGTTCCTATGCATTACTAACCCGTTTGCCGTGGGTCTAAACCCACACGACTTGCATGCCTTATCCACGCCGCCAGCGTTCATCCTGAGCCAGGATCAAACTCTCAATAAATGTCTAAAATTTCAAAGAAATTTTAGCCACATTTATTAGACCTCGCCGAAGCTCAAAGAGCGGAGGCAGGTCAATAAATATATTTAAAGAATGTAAATCCTTTATTTTGAATATCGCGTAAAATTCGCTTGCGCGAATTACGCGACGCTTTCGCTTGCGCGAAAACGGACTCTTTCGCTTTTCCTTTCGGAAAAGCTGGACTAATCGCAAAAAACCACGATTTTATCCAAATCTTTGATTTGGTCATAAAATCAGGTCCGCCTTTGGCGGATTGCGATTTAAAAACCAAATCTTGATTTTTCACGATTTTTATCGCGTGATTGCCAATGAGGCAATTTTACGCGATTGCTGATAGATATTCACTTTTTAAGGTTCCGTCCATAACTGCAAAGTGATAAGGAGAAACATTGTTTCTCCCAACTTCTTTGAAGTTATAAATTATTTAGGACCAGGAGGAGGAAGTTGAGGCCTAACTTTTTCTCCTTTTTTATTATTAGTAATTTAAAGGAGGAGGTGTCATGGAATGAGCCACAAGCTCTGGCCTTTCGCCTGGTCCAAGGTCCACCACGCCGACCCAAGGCAAAAATATTTTAGGAACAAAAAACACATCTACAAACATAATTTTCTACCCTTGCAGATGTATTTCTTTCACCCGAATTTTAAACTGCTTATTTTATAGCCTTGCTTTTTTGCTTGAAATTAAGCTATTTAACCTTGTATGCCTATTTTAATTCAAAGTAAAAGTGTTGTCAATAGGGGAAAAAGTCGCTCTCATACCTTTTTCTTATTATCTTATTTGCCATTTCTTGGTTATATTATTTTCTGGTTATTTCTTCCGCAACATACCTTAACCTTACACTGCCAGGTTTCAGAATTTTCTTGAAATTATTCATCATCTTTTCAAAACTTTCTGAATTTTCCATTTTATTTATTCCTCAAAATTTCCATAATTTTATCCAGCTTTTCTTTTTCAATCCTGTTAAGTTGCGTTTTTATTTCATCCACTTCTTTCGCCTCTTTTTTGTCAGTCAGATAATCCATTTCCATTTTTCGCCTGTCTCTTTCCTCTACCCTGTTCTGGGTCATAAGAAGGATTGGGGCAAGGCTCACCGCCACAAGGTCGACAAACGTGTCCAGAAAAGCGAACGGATATTCGTCCCAGTGATAAAAAAACCTGAAAGCATTGACAACCAGCCAAATGATTATTATTGCCGTCTGGACTATCAGGAATGTCCAGCTTCCGACAATGGAAGCAATCTTCTCCGATGCCCTTTTTCCAA
The DNA here is from genome assembly GCA_964440305.1 of uncultured Bdellovibrionales bacterium. Classification (GTDB taxonomy): domain Bacteria; phylum Patescibacteriota; class Minisyncoccia; order Moranbacterales; family JAKLHP01; genus CAYTRS01. The sequence goes on along the minus strand of CAYTRS010000048.1, from coordinate 1,576 downwards.
ATCTATATTCGTGGTGATGAAGACTTTTATCCATAAATTTTTGTTTTTAATTTTCAGGGTTTTTTATTTTTTAACTTTAATTTCACTCATTTTCTCCGGCATGTATTTTTGGAGAACTTTTGGAATCTTCACCGATCCGTCAGCTTGCTGAAAGTTTTCCAGAATAGCAATAATTGCCCGAGTTGTCGCAATGGCAGTTCCATTGAGCATATAAAGATAGTCTTTTTCGCCATCTTCTTTTTTATATTTTATATTAAGTCCTCTGGATTGATAGTCGGTGCAATTGGAAGTTGAAGTTATTTCCGCCCAATCGCCCATTTTCCCGTTTTTATTCGGCTTTCCAGGCATCCAAGCTTCAAGGTCATAGGTGCGGATTGCCGGAGTTCCCAAATCCGCCGTGCAATGATCAATCACCCGAAATGGAATTCCGATTCCGGAGAATATTTCCTTTTCAATTTCCAAAAGTTCCTTGTGGGCTTTTTCGCTCTTTTCCGGCATCACATATTGGAACATTTCTACTTTAGTAAATTGATGGACGCGGAAAATTCCCTTGGAAAACTTGGAATATGCCCCTGCTTCAGTACGATAGCAATGGGACAGCGCCACATATTTTTTCGGAAGTTCCTTTTCCGGAATAGTTTCATCTTTGTGATATCCTCCCATTGTGATTTCCGCCGTCCCTATAAGGCTCAAGTCTGAATTTTCAATATTATATACTTGCGTTGATTCTCCGCGGGGATTAAACCCCAATCCTTCCAAAACTTCTTTCTTTGCAAGATCAGGAGTGGTAAACGGAATGAAACCATGCTTTGTCGTCTTTTCCAGGGCGTAATTTATGAGCGCTTGTTCAAGAAAGACCAGCTCATTCTTAAAATAGAAAAATTTAGCTCCACTTATTTTTATCGCCCTTTCAAAATCAATAAGATCCAGATTCTCCGAAAGTTGCACATGGTCAAACGGTTCAAAAGAAAATTCTTCCGGTTCTTTCATGACTTCCAAAATTGGATTTTTATCTTCATTTTCACTTACCAAAACATCCGGATGGGTCATATTGGGGATCTTCCGCAAAATATTATTGTATTCTTCTAGGATTCCCGAGAGTTCTGGTTCCGTCTTTTCTAACTCTTCCTTAACTTCTCTCCCTTGAGAAATTATTTTTTCCCGTTCCTCCGATTTTACTTCCTTAATCAAATCATTCAAGCTATTTTTTCTCGCCTTAAGCTCTTCAACTTTCTGGATAATTTCTCTTCTTTTTTTGTCCAATTCCAAAAGCCGGTCAACGTCGCAATCAGCCTTCCGGTTTTTGCAGTTTTCTTTCACCTTATCCTTATTTTCCCTGATAAATTTTATATCTAGCATATGATTAAATTCTATATCAAACTGGGGAAAAAATCAAAAAGCCGGAAAATTCACTTAGATTTTCCGGCCTCATTACTTAAGCTGAAATGGCTATTACCAAAACAACAATAAAGCTGGTTTTCCGCATTCGGGACAAAGGTATTCGACAGAAATTCCCATTCTATAAAATTTTTTATCGCTTTCTGAGAGAAACCCTCTTTTTCCGCAATAAAGGCAA
>CAYTRS010000047.1:0-3755 GCA_964440305.1 uncultured Bdellovibrionales bacterium | reverse complement strand
ATCGCGTTTCCGGATAGATAACGGCTGGTTAATTCGCTTTCAGCAGAATCGACTGTTACAGGAATATCAATTAGCGATGTTTCCGCTCCTTTAGAAATATTGATAATTGGTTCAGGTAAGAAAGAAACTGGAATTAGGAGAAAAGTTACTATAAAAGAAGCTAACAATAGCGGAATATTTATTATTTTTTTCATTTTATTGTTTTTATTTTTACAAAGTAATTTTAACACTTTTCTTGTTTTTTCTCAAATCCTCCATATTTGCCTATTTCGGCAATTTTTATTACAATATAGCTAATTGTTAATATTTTGGATTATGAATGAAAAACCATATTTATCTGTCGTGGTTCCTCTTTACGATGAAGAGGGAAGTGTAATTGAACTTCATAAAAAAGTAGTTTCCGCCTGCCAAAGAATCGGTAAGCCTTTTGAAATTGTTTTTGTGGATGATGGATCAGATGACGGGACCTTTGAAGAATGCAGAAAACTTTCTCCCCTTAAAGTTATTAAATTCCGGCGGAATTTCGGTCAGACGGCCGCTTTTGATGCGGGCATAAAAGGATCAAGCGGAGAAGTGGTGGTTACGCTGGATGGAGATCTTCAAAATGATCCCGATGACATCTTCCTTCTTCTACAAGAAATGGATAAGGGCTATGATGTCGTTTCCGGATGGCGCTGGAAAAGAAAAGATACCTTGATGAAAAGATTTTTTTCCCGCGGGGCTAATCTTTTGAGAAAATTATTGGTCCATGACAATATTCACGACAGCGGTTGCAGTTTAAAAGCATACAAAAGGGAATGTTTTGACGATGTTGACCTTTTTGGCGAAATGCACCGATTTATTCCAGCAATGCTTCAGCTCCAGGGATATAAAGTCGGGGAGGTGAAAGTTAATCACTATCCCAGAGTACATGGAAAAACGAAATACAACTGGAAGCGGGCACTTAAAGGTTTTGTTGATATGATTTCTATCTGGTTTTGGCGGAAATATTCCAGCCGGCCGCTTCATCTTTTTGGAGGTGGGGGAATAATTTTTTCGCTTATTGGAATAGCGATTTTAATTTGGATGATAATTGAAAAGTTATTTTTCGATGCTTCTTTGTCTGAAAAAATCTGGCCACTGGTGGGAATTTTCATGGTTGTGGTTGGAATCCAGCTTTTTGTCTCCGGACTTCTTGCGGATATCCTGGTAAAAAACTACTATAAGAACAGAAATAGAATGAACTATTCTGTGGAAAAAATAATAAAAAATTAATCTCTAGTAATAAAAATTTATGAAGATCTCTTTTATTGGAACCGGCTATGTAGGATTGGTGAGCGGAACCTGCATGGCGGAAATGGGAAACGAAGTAATTTGTGCCGACATTGATAAGGAAAAAATCACCAAGCTTAAAAAAGGGGTAATGCCAATTTATGAAATCGGGCTGGAAGAATTGGTGGCAAGGAATGTGAAAGAAGGCAGGCTTTCCTTTACAACGGACATAAAAAAAGCAGTTCAGGAAGCGGAGGTGGTTTTCAATGCGGTCGGAACCCCGCCGGATAAAAAAACCGGACAAGCCGATCTCCGATATATTTTTGCCGTAGCTGAAAGTTTTGGGAAACATTTGAACGGATATAAAATCTTGGTCAACAAGTCCACTGTTCCGGTTGGGACAGCCGAGAAGGTAAGGGAGATGATTAAAAAGCACAATAAGAAAAATTTTGAATTTGACGTGGTTTCCAATCCCGAGTTCCTGCGCGAAGGCGCGGCAATTAAAGACTTTCTGAATCCCGACAGGGTTGTAGTAGGAGTAAGTTCAGAAAAAGCCGGAAAAATTATGGAAAAAATTTACCGTCCCGTGGCAAGAGCCGGACGTCCGGTAATGGTGACGGACGTTAAAAGCGCGGAAATAATCAAATATGCCTCCAATTCTTTTCTGGCGACAAAGATATCTTTTATTAACGAAATTGCAAATTTTTGCGAAAAGGTCGGGGGAAATGTGAAGGAAGTTGCCAAGGGAATGGGAATGGACAGCCGTATCGGACCGAAATTTTTGCAAGCCGGAACCGGATATGGCGGATCTTGTTTTCCAAAAGACGTCAAGGCCCTTATTCATACCGGAAAAGAAAATGGACATAAGTTTCAAGTAATTTCGGCGGTGGAGGATGTCAATAATAAGCAAAAATTGAAAGCATACGAGCTTCTGAAAAAAGCGGTAAAAAATTTCAAGGGAAAGATTATTGCAATCTGGGGCTTGAGTTTTAAGCCGAGAACCGACGATACGAGGGAAGCCCCGGCAATTTATGTTATCAATAAGCTCATAGAACAAGGAAGCAAGGTTCTGGCTTTCGATCCGGTAGCGGAAGAGAATATGAAAAAAGAAATCAGAAGTGCCACCGTCAAATACTTTCCAAATCCATACGAAGCCCTCAAGGATGCCGATGCTCTGATTATTATGACAGAATGGGATGAATTTAGATCTCCTGATTTTGTAAAAATGCAGGAGCTTATGAAGGGAAAAACAATAGTTGATGGAAGAAATATCTTAGACAAGGAGGAGGCTGAAAACGCCGGGTTTGATTATTGGGGAGTGGGAGTTAAAAGATAAGTTGAAAATTTAAAATGAAAAGTGAAAAATTATAGAGTCCGAGGCGGACTATTAAATAAAAATAATTTTTAGTGTTGTGATTTTGCGCTTTGCATTTTTAGCTTTACGCTTTCAAGATGAAAATCCTTTTCTTCAATTACGAATATCCGCCGTTGGGAGGGGGAGCGGGGAACGCTTCCTTTTATTTTTTGCGGGAATTTGCGAAAAATCCGGATCTGGAAATGGATTTCATTACTTCTTCGGAAGATAATGAATATCACAGAGAAGAAATTGGCGGAAAGATAATAGTTCACCGCCTTCCGATCGGAAAAAATAAAAAAAATCTTCATTTTCAGTCGCAAAAAGATTTACTGGTTTATGCGTGGAAAGCTTATCTGTTTTCCAGAAAATTGGCAAAAGAGAATAAATACGATTTGTCCCATTCATTTTTTACTGTTCCTTGCGGATTTTTGTCATATATTCTTGAAAAAGAATTTAAGATTCCCTATATTGTTTCTTTACGCGGTTCGGATGTTCCCGGGTACAGTGAAAGGTTTTCGCTGATTTACGCAGCCTTAAAACCCGTTGTAAGACTTATTTGGAAAAATGCGGATGCAGTAATTTCTAACAGCGAAGGGCTTCGGGAACTCGCAAAAAAAACAGGTGGAAAAAAAGAAATCGAAATAATTCATAACGGAATAGACACTCAAAATTATTTTCCCAATACGGCCACGCGCCGAGAAGGGGAGTTTATTATTACTCCCGGAGCTTCCAGGGTTACAGCGCGAAAAGGAATTAAATATATTATCGAGGCAGTAGGAAAATTATCCGCCCAATATCCAAACATAACTTTAAAAATTATGGGGGACGGGGATGAAAAATATAATCTTCAAAATCTTGCCAAAGAGTTAAAAATTGAGGAGAAGGTTGAATTTTTGGGTAGAATTCCACACAAGGAAACTCCAAAATATTACCAGGAAGCCAGTGTTTTCGTGCTCCCATCGTTTAATGAAGGAATGAGTAATGCGATGTTGGAAGCGCTGGCGACGGGGCTTCCGATAATTTCTACTAATACTGGGGGAGCAAAGGAGCTGGTAAAGGACGGGATAAACGGATTTATTGTGGAAAAGGAAAACGAAGAGGATATTGCAAAAAAGATAATAATCCTGATTGAAAATCCGGATTTTCG
>CAYTRS010000046.1:0-4011 GCA_964440305.1 uncultured Bdellovibrionales bacterium | reverse complement strand
ACGGAAAATTTCGGTTCTTCAATGGGAGCATAACCGGCAAAAGTTCCGATTGTTATTCCTTCTTCATACCCCCTTGAACCGACTTTGGCAACTTGCGCCGTTCCGGTTTTTCCCCCCACAAGATGGCCGGGAACATCCGCCCTCTTTCCGTGTCCGTTTGCAACCACGCTACGGAGCATTTTTCCGACCAGCTTGGAAGAATCTTCGGATATCACCCTTCTCATTTCTTCAGGCTTAATTTCTTCCGTTCTCCCGTCACCATAGACGATTTTGTCCACTATTTGCGGCTTCATCAGCTTTCCTCCGTTGGCAATTGCGCTATAAGCATTGAGAAGCTGAAGGGGAGTAACTGTGATTCCCTGCCCGAAAGACGCGGTATAGAAATTGATGTTTCTTTTGAGATAGTCCAAGCTTTTGACATTTCCCGAAGATTCAAAAGGAAGATCCACGCCGGTTTTTTCCCCGAATCCGAAATTTTTGATATAGTCGGCAAATTTTTTGTTTCCGACAAGCTTTTCCGCATAAATCGCCCCTGTATTGAGGGATTTCTCCAAAACCTGCGTCATTGTCTGCCTTCCATAGGATTTTTCATCCGAATTTTTTATATCATATCCTGCTTCCTTAATTAGTCCAGTATCAATATATTCCGTTTCCGGACTTATTTTTCCATCATCTATTCCCGCCGCGATCGTAATAGTCTTAAAAACCGAGCCACATTCATAAGGAGTATTGACCGCATTATTCACAAACAATGACATGTCTTCTACTTTTCCGTATTCATTGGGGTTGAACGAAGGAAAATTGGCCATAGCCAGGATCTTTCCTGTTTCAGGCTCCATCACTATCGCCGTTCCGTTTTCCGCTCCGTGTTTTTCAACTGTCTCCCGCAAAATATTTTCTACCTCGTATTGGACGGTATTGTTAATCGTAAGCACCATGGTCTTTCCGTCCTTTGCCGGCTGAATTTCCCGATCTCCGATTGAAATCCATCCCCCCCTGGAATCCCTCTCCTGGACCATATTTCCCTTTTCTCCGCTAAGTTCCTTTTCAAAATTGAATTCCAATCCGTAGCGCCCGACATTCTCCTTTCCGTCCGACCCGACAAAACCAACCACATGGCAGGCAAGCTCTCCTCCCGGATAAAGACGGAATTTTTCCGGAGTAAGGTGTATTCCTTTCGCGCCAAGTTCTTTTATTTTTTCAATTTCTTCTCCATTAAGCTTGTGCTTGAGAATTTCAAATACGTCGTTTTCATCGGAAATCTTTTCCCTAACCGCTCCCTCATCAAGCTCAAGAATGGAGGATAATTTTTTGGCCGTTTCCTCCCTGTTTTCAATCTCTTTGGGAATGGCATAGGCCATCTGCCTTTCCTCATTAACCGCCAGCGGGAAAAGGTCTTTTTGATCCTGGAGATAAATGCTTCCCCGTTCCGGAGAAAGAGTTTCAAAAATTTTGTGCTGGTTTTCCGCAATCATCCGGTATTTGGAATAAGCCGCCACTTGCAGGGAATATAGCCTTAGGAATATAACCGAGGAAAAGGCGAAAGCGGAAAAAATAAAAAAATAAATCCTCCAATTTCTTATTCCTAAATTGGAAGATGCTGATTTTCTTTTTAGAAAATTTTTCTGAAGCATATCGAAGCCTATCTCAAAGCCAGCGGACCAGTTTCTTCAAGGTAACTTATGTTTTTTGCGTCTCCCATATTGACATTGCGGCTGGATTCTTCGATTTTGCGCAAGGATTTAAGCTGAGCTTCCCTTATCTTCAATCTGTCATTTTCCTTTTTGAGCTCTGATATGTCTTTTTCTATCTGGCGGATTTGATATCCCTTTACCGCGCTAGCATTGATTGAATATAAATATAAAATTCCGGAAACAACCACAAAAGCGCCGAGAAGGATGCCGAACTTCGCAAAGCCCTTGGATCCCTTTTCGTCCTTTTTTATTTCCCTTTTTATTTTTGGACTCCAAATGGCAATCCTGTTTTTTTCATGCCTTTTTACAGCCATTTTTTTGCCCCCCTTTGTTTTTATTTTTGTTTTATGCAAACGATACTAAACTGCGAATTGCATACGAATGCTACGAAATACTTTTAAATATATTCGTGTAATTCGTATGTAATTCGTATTTTTCGTGTCACTGCTATAGCCTCTCCGCAATTCTAAGCTTGGCACTGCGGGCACGCGGATTATTTTTAACTTCTTCCTCGCCTGGAACAATCGGCTTTTTGGTGATTATCCTAATGCTCGGCTTTTTTCCGCAGACGCAAATAGGAATCTCTTTCGGACAGATGCATCCCCTGGCATTTTCCCGAAAAAGCGATTTTACGATTGCGTCTTCTCCGCCGTGAAAGGATATCACCGCCAGTCTTCCGCCTTTTTGAAGGCTGGCAATTGCTTTCGGAATGAAATTTCTGATGTTTTCCATTTCGCCATTGACTTCAATTCGGATCGCCTGAAAGGTCTTTGTCGCAAAATGTATTTTCTGGCGCTTGTATTTTTGAGGCACTGATGTTTCTATAATATTCACCAGCTCTCTTGTTGTTTTTATTGAATTGTTTTTTCTTTCTTTTATTATGCTTTTCGCTATCCCTCTGAAATGCCTTTCCCCGCCGTACTCCTTGAGAATTTTTTCCAAATCTTGCCGGGAGTAGCTGTTCACCACTTCCATTGCCGTAATTCCTCCGCTTCTGTCCATCCGCATGTCAAGAAATTCGTCTTTTTGAAAACTCATTCCTCTCCCCTCCTCCGCCAGCTGGTCGGAAGATATTCCCAGATCCGCCAAAATTGCATTGACTTTTTGAAATCCTAAATTACGAAGGATATAATCAATATCGGAAAAATTTCCTCTTACCAACTTGATGTTTTCTTTTTCTGGTTCAAACTTTAAGCTTGCTAGCTTTTTTTTGAAATTTTCAATGGCGTTTTCATCCCGATCAATCGCAATAAGCCTTCCTCCCGGATTTATGATTTTGAGCATTTCCAAACTGTGCCCTCCTCCGCCCAAAGTCGCATCCACCGCGACATCGCCTTTTTTCAGATTCAGCCCCCCAACCGATTCCCTAAGCAAAACTGATTTATGAACAGACATTTTTCGGTAATTTCTAATTTCCAATTTCTAATTTTTAAACAATGATTAAATTCCTAAATGTTTTAAACATTGATAAATTGATAAATTATTTGAAAATTGAAAATTTAAAATTGAAAATTGCCAATTAATATATTCCCAGCTTTCCCAACTGCTCCGCGATTTCATCGGTGTTTTTTTCCGCATTGTCCTTGTATGAATTCCATTTTGTTTCGTCCCAGATTTCCAAGCGGTTATACAGTCCCGCCACAACCACATTTTTGTGAAGCTCCGCATAGCTCTTGAGATAATCCGGAATAAGCACCCTACCTTGCTTGTCAACTTCGCTGTCAATCGCTCCGGCCAGCATCAAGCGGATAAAGCTTCTCGTTCCCGATTCTCCCACGGGCAGATTTCCCAACTTTTGCGCCAAAGCGTTCCAAGTTTTCAAAGGATAAACAAACAGGCATTTATCCAATCCCCTTGTGACTACCACTTTATTTCCCAATTCCTTCCTGAATTTTGAAGGAAGCGCCAACCTTTTTTTGGGATCAACATTGTGAGAATATTCCCCGATGAACATTAGCTTGTAGGTTGTAGCTGGTTAGCTTGTAGTTTAAAATTCACCACTTTATGACATTTCACCACACTTTAATGTAATTTTAAACCACTGCGATGCATAAGTCAACACGGTTTTTCCGAAAATTTTAAACAAAAAAATGGCTTTCTTGAGCCACTTGCCAAAAACTTATACACAGGTTGTTAAACTTTGCCTCTTTTGCTTTTTAATAATTTTTAAAAAAACAGAAAAATCCGTCCGCAACGGCCTAGGCGATGAAAATTAAGCGTAAATTATAAATAAAAAAGAAAAAGGCGGTAAGTCATTAAGACTATCCGCCTTTATTTTCTCCTTGATTGTTTTTTTACTTCTTCAGGAACTTTTTCC
>CAYTRS010000045.1:0-4141 GCA_964440305.1 uncultured Bdellovibrionales bacterium | reverse complement strand
GGAGCGGGATACCAGAATCGAACTGGCATCTTCACCTTGGAAGGGTGACATAATAACCATTATACGAATCCCGCATTGTTGTAAAAACTTTTTAAATTATAGTTTTTATTTCCTGCTTTGTCCAGCTAAAGCCTCAAGTAATTGTCCCAGTATTCGTACAGCTTTTTTGTGGCTTGAAGGTCGCCGATGTTATAAAGCGCGATTTCCTTGAATTTCTTCTCCTGGAAAAGCCTGCCAACATCGTCTCCGGTTACTCCTTCCGCTTTCGGGCTTTTGATGCCGAATGCCCGGCACCACATATGAAGACCGCCCCTTCTTCGGACCGCTCCATAGAAAGTCAGTTGGTCTAGAAGGTCAATATGTCTGGCATTGTTTTTTTGGCTTCCAAGATATCTGTTGGACATTAAGTCGCGTGAAGGCCTTATTCCATGTATGGCTGAGCGGATCATCAAAAATGGAACATCAAAACTACGGCCATTGAAACTGATAAATTCCTTGTAGCTTTCCGCGACTTTCCAAAAACTTTCGAGCATTTCCCTTTCCGGCATTGATTTTAGTTTTATCCCGTTCTTTTCCGATTCCTCTATTTTTTTTCCGGGTGATTGAAAATAAACTGCTCCTCTTTCTTCATTGCCATCCAACACTCCGATGGCAACAATTTCTCCGGTAAGGGGAGAAAATCCCAAGCCGTCTTTTAAATCTTTCAGCATATTTTCGTATTCTTTTTCATCCCTGGATTCCCTTTTTATCCAGCGAGTCAGAGCTTCTTTTGTCATTTCGTCCATCTTGTCAAAATCATCTCCGATTGTTTCAATGTCAAATATTAGTTTTTTTGCGCTTGACTGCTCCATATCTAAATTATACTCATTGATGAATAAGTTTCAATGTTTCTTCCGCTGTTTTTTTCCAGCTGAATTTTCTGGATTGTGCTACCCCTTTTTCCTTAAGCTTTGATACCAGTTCTTTGGAAAGCAGAATTTCTTTCATCGCGGAGCAAATTTCCTGCGGTTTTTCGGGATCGACGAGGATTCCGGCGCTCCCGACAATTTCAGGAATGGATGAATTATTGGAAGCGATCACCGGAACGGAGCATTTCATCGCTTCCAGAGGCGGAAATCCAAATCCTTCAAAAAATGAAGGGTAGATGAATAGCGACGCTAGGTTATAGAAATACGGCTTGTCTTCAGGACTGATAAATCCCAGTTTTAAAATGTCTTTTAAATAAGGGGAATTTTTTATTTCGGAAAATATTTCTGTTCCCTTCCATCCCTTTTCGCCGGCAATTACCAGCTTGTATTTTTTCAGTTCGGAATTTTCAAGCTCTCGGAACTGATTATAGGCGCGGATGATGGCAATGATGTTTTTGCGCGGTTCAATTGTTCCTAAGAAAAGGATGAATTTATATGGCAGTCCGTATTTTTCCTTTATCTCAATCAGTTTAAAGTCGTTTCGGTCAATAACTCTAAACTCTTCGGAAACTGCACTGTATATAACGTTTATTTTTTCCTCGGGAATATTATATAATTCCGTGATATCATCTTTTGAAGAATCGGAGACAGTGATTATTTTATCCGCTTTTCTGCACAGCCTTCTTGCATTTATGAAAAAATGCCACAATCTTCTTTTAAGCGAAAAGTGCTCTGGATATCTTTCAAAGGAAAGATCATGGACAGTTAAAATAGCTTTCGTTTTTTTGCTCCAAGATGAGAAAATAATGTTGGGGAAAAAAATAACATCTGTTCCTCCGATAATCCCATCTATTTTCGGCCAGTTAAAAAGCCAGAAAAGAAAATTTAGAATCTTATTTGGAATGCGAAATACTTTTATTTTTACATTAGGATACTTTTTCCATTGGCTAAAACTTATTTTTGGCTTTGAAAAAGAATTAAAAAAAAGGACATATTCATTTTTTCTGTCTAGGGAAAATAAATTATTCAAAAGATTGAAAGTATACTCTTCCACTCCGGTCCTCCTTCCTTCGCTAAGACAGCGAATGTCGATTCCGATTTTCATTCAGTTAAAAGTTAAAAATGAAAAGTTCAAAGTGCAGGTGTCCGAGGCGGACTAGCTATTCTATATATTTGTTAATATGATCCGCCGATTGGCGGAGAATACATACACTTTTAAATTTACACTTTGAATTTTTAATTTAAAACATTATTTTTCTTGCGAAAAATAATGTTTTAAAAATACAAACCAGATTCCGAAAAACGCTCCCAAAATAAGCGAAACTGAAAGCGCTAATTTCCAAGAAAACTTGTTTTCTTTTACTATGGGATCGCTTCCTATTATTTTGAACCAGTTTTCTTCTTTTTGGGATTCATTGAGGGATTCCGCTTCTTTGTTGAGAATTTTTATTATTGACGGGTGAAGGTCTTTTCCGGTTTTGGGAAGCTCTGTGATATAGCTCACCTCTACTAAATTCGAAGAAACCCTTTCGGCTTTGAATTTTTTGGAAATTTCCTGGGCGCTCATTCGGGTAGTGCTTATACCGGAATCAGCAAGAATTTCGGAGGCAATTCTTGGAGAGGAAAGCCACTTTACGGCAGTATCGGAGAATCTTTCGTCCGCTTGCAGGCGATAAAAATCATCATAGCGGTAATCTTCTGTTTTTTGTATTCCCGTGCGGGTGATATTCAGGGTCAAATACGATTTGTAACTCAAAGGGCGAAATAGCTGAAAAAATGCCCCCACAAGCAAAAAAACAGCTATTGTAAGCCAAAAATAGCGGATGTTTTGGCGGAATATTATGATATATTCTTTTAATTCCATAAATAAATGTAATAGCGAAGAGCTAAGATCCAAGATGAATTTAAATGTCTTCTTACATCTTGCATCTTACATCTTCGATATGCTTTCTAATTTTATCCTTAAATATCTCTCTGTCAAATGGAAGGGCTTTGGAACGGATATATTGCGGATCATAGTCTTCATCTCTGAATTTTTCCACCGCTGAAATTATGTCTTCTGGAGTTTGCCGATCGAAAAATATTCCCATTTTTCCTTCTTCCAGGTGTTCCGGAATGTCTCCTCCGCGGAAAGCGATTACGGGGCGCCCGGAAGCCATCGCTTCAATGGCAACTATTCCGAAGTCTTCTTCTTGGGGAAAGACAAAGGCTTTACACTTTGAATAATATTCAGCGAGTTTTTCATCTTCCACTCTTCCGAGAAATTCAATGCTCGGCCCCGCGATTTTCTGGAGTCTCTTCATCTCCGGCCCCCGACCGATTATTTTAAGCGGGAGCTTCAGCTTATTGAAAGCCTGAATGGCGATATCATGCCTTTTGTATGCTATGAGCCTTCCCACCATCAAAAAATAATCCCCTCTTTTCTTGCTGACATAGAATTTTTTAATATTTGCTGGCGGATGAATTACTGTTGAGTTTTTTCTATAATATTTTTTTATTCTTTTGGCGACAAAATTGGAATTGGCGATGAATTTGTCCACTCTGTCGGCGCTGGCCTTGTCCCAAATCCGAATATAATTCATAACAAAAGGAATTATTTTTTTTATAATCATTGGAAAACTGAAATCTTGCGTATATTTTTGGCAATCATCCCAAGCATAGCGCATCGGGGTGTGCATATAACAAATATGGATTGTGTCCGGACCGGTTATAATTCCTTTGGCATAACTTGAAGAATCCGAAAGAACTATGTCGTATTTTGAAAAATCAAACTGTTCTATTCCCAGCGGCATAAGCAAGGGAAAAATCCGATGTTTCTTTTTTGAAAAGGGAAATTTTTGCAAAAAAGAGGTATAAATTCTTTTTCCTTCAAATATTCCATGCGTCGCTTCCTTGTCATAAATCAAAGTATAAATCGGCGCATACGGAAAAAGCTCGCAGAAGCATTCCAGCACCCTTTCCGCTCCCCCATATTGGACCAAATAGTCATGAACCAACGCAATTTTCATGTTTTTATCTTGATTTTCCTATTTTACCCTATTATTCAAGCAAATTAAAGCCGGATATAAATCCGGCGAGTGAAACAAAAGAGTGGGAAAAATTCAGTATATATATTTCCTATAAAAATTGTGACGGCATCCGAAACAGATACTGCCGGGTTTTGATCTTTTACTTTGATCTTTGCAGGCATTTGATTTTGCAACCTGACCGCATTTTTTCGGCTGACCTTTTGC
>CAYTRS010000044.1:0-4246 GCA_964440305.1 uncultured Bdellovibrionales bacterium | reverse complement strand
ACGCTTTTTCATTTTTTCAAGCTTTATATCGCCGGAACTTTTATTAATAATTTCACACCTTCCTTCATTGGCGGAGATGCTTATAAGGCGTATGAAATAGGCAGGAAGGATAAGAAATATGCCGAAGCAGCTTCTACGGTCGTTTTTGACCGCATTACCGGCCTTCTGGGAGCGACAATGCTGGCGATATTTTTCTCACTTTTGAATCTAGAAAGAATTTTGGAAAATAGAGTTTTACTGGCAGTTAATGTTGTTATTCTGTTGTCCTTGTTTGTGGATATTCTGATTGTAGTTGTTAAAAGGTTTTCTTTTTGGGAAAAGTTTCAAAGACATCTTCCTGAAAAAATCATTCATTTCATTCGGGAGCTTAACGGATATGAAATAAGTTCTCCCATCTTTGGAAAATCCGTTCTTCTTTCTTTTGCTTTTGGCATTGTCGGAATTGCGCTGGCAAATTACATCCTTTTTCGCGCCGTGGGGATAGACATTGCAATTATGGATTATCTTTCGGTAATTTTTATTATCAGCATAATTTCCTCCGTTCCCATAAGTATAAATAATATAGGAATCAAGGAATGGGCGTATATTTCTTTTCTCGGTGCTTTTGGAGCAAGCTCCTCTCCTGTTATTGCCGTAGCAATTTTAAGCCGTATCCTGCAAATGATTGTGAGCTTTTTCGCTTTGCCAGTTTATCTAAAGGGAAAAATTAAAATACCGAAAGAAATAAATTAATATTATTTTTCTATTTCATCAAACTCTTTTGAGGGAATTTCCAATACTTTGTATTCAACATCGCCTTCTTTTTTGTAAAAAAGCTTTAGCTTAATTTCTTTTCCCGCGGATATCTCCGCAAAAGATCCCAGCCACTCTATGCCTTTCTTCTTGCTTCTTTCAATGCCGGGAACGACAAAATATCTGACTCCGTCGATTTCTTTCAGTTCAAGCTTTTCCGTATGTCCGGAAAAAACCGCGGAAATTTTGTTTTTGGAAAAAATTTCCCTCAACCTTGATGATTGGGACAAATCTATCATTTTGGTTCCGGGAGTTTCAAGGGGGGGATAGTGGGAAAAAACTATTTTTTTAAGCTCATTTTCTTCAGATAAAATTTTTTCTAACCACCGAAATTGCTCTTGAGAGAGATAATAATTATTTTTATCCAGATTTTTCATATCAATCCTCTCATTTTCATTACCGTCTATCATTACAATCCTCAGATCTTCAAAGTCAAAATAGTAATAAGTTTCTTGGTATCCCGTTAACTTAAGCCAGTCATTTTTTGAAAATCCTCTCGTTTCATGGTTTCCAATTACGTGATAGGAAGGCGATTCTGTTTTTTTGAGATATTCCACCAAGGCATTGAAATCATCAATTGATTTCTGCCCGTACCTGTCGGTTCCTTCTATTAAATCTCCGCCCTGAACGACAAAATCAGGATGAAAATTGTTTTTCATATGCTCCGAAAAATATAACAGCGCTTCCTTAGCTTCAGAATTTATATCCCTATTGTTATTCTTTGCACCCTTGATTTTTCCATGCACATCGGTAATAAAACCTATTTTATAACCCCTATTCCTAAATGTAAATATGACAAATCTTCCTGTTTTCTGTGAATCAAGGAGAATAAAAGAAGCCTCGTTCTCTTTTAGTATTTTGGGACTATCTTTTTCTTGAGAAATAACAAAAACGACGGAATCAGGATCGGGACCGACCTTGGGAAGAGAAGGGAAGGAAAGCCCCAATTTTTCATTAAAATAATCAAGGGATTGGCTGAATTCAAAGGGAGCAGTGAAAAATTTTCTCCCCTCAAGCGAACCTTCCTTGGATAGGCGAAACATGAAATTGGAAATGTCATTTAATTCTCCAACGCTTATTCCTCCATAAGCGCTGGTTTTGGCAGTATAGTTTTCAAGGTTATAAACTTTTGCGTAAGTTTTCAAATTGAGAAAAGCCAGGGCAAAAAGCGCGATAAGAATAACAGAATAGAACATTTTTTTGTTCAAAATTCCGCTTAAAAATTTCATGATAATTCCCAGGAATATATAAGGAAGAAAAATTAAAATTATGAAAAAGCGCACATTTAATTCATTGGCAATGGGAATAAGAATCAGGAAGGAGAGAAAAATTACTGCCAAAACAACACCTAGGAAAATTCTTTTTTTCTCGTCTTTTTCCTTGTGAAAACTCGCAACTGTTTGAAAAAATCCGAAAAGAAAAAATAAAGTTCCTAAAAAAGCCGCTGATATCTCCCCGTAATTTTTTGAAGCAAGCAATTTTGCCGGTTTCAGCCAATTTTTTTGCGGATCAAAAGATGAAATTGCATAGGTGCTGCCTTGGACAAAAAATTGCCCATCCTTGAGAAAATTATCAATCAATGAAGAGTTTTTTTCCGTTTTCTTTTGCATTCCTGCGAAGAATTGCTTTGAATTTTTTCCGTCATTCTTAAAGTCATAAATAAAAAGAGTCGAATTTAAGGCGATAACTATAACTAAAATAAATAATAAATAGAAAGGCTTAAATTGCTTTTCCTTGAGAAAAATGTGCAGATAGGAAAATAAAAGAAGGGTGGGCATTAACACAAGAAGAAGGGTATGAAGCTGAATGCCGATTCCGATGGAAATCGCAAGCATCAAGTGCCAAATGCCAAACTTTTTGTTTTTTGCTTCAATAAAATTCAAAAGAGAAATTAGGAAAAGAATGAAGAAAAATGGTATTGCATTCGGATTCCAAGCAAATTTGGAATATTTAATCGCATAGAATGAAAGAGAAAAAATAAATGTGAGCAAAAGGGACAGGGAAGCGGAGAAATAAAATCTTAGCAAAAAAAATAAAAGGGGAATTGTAGCGACTCCGAGAATTCCGATAATAAATGCTATTCCTGAGGGAGTGTTTCCAAATAGAATTCCACTGACGCATTCCAGATAGTAAAAAGCCGGCCCTAGCTTAAAATGAGTTCCTCCGGCTTTTGGTCCCAAAAGAGGAAACTCTTCTCCCTCCATCATCTTATCAACCACTTTAGCGTCTCTTGCTTGGTCAGCATTGAATCTTGCCAGGTCGCTGAAATCATGAAGCCTCAAATAAGCTCCAAAAATTACGACAATAGTTAGAATAATTATTGTTGAATTTCTTTTAAAAAAATTGATCATAGCTAATTTTCGAATTTTACCACCTTGACGTAATTTTCTTCACGGTCTGCGATAAAAATAGCCCACTCGTAATTATTTTCCAAATTTTTAAAATACCAATTACTTGGCTTTCCCTGAAAATCCGGATTGGTAAATATGAACCTGTTTTTTTCCTTAAGCTCGCCACGCTTGGAAATAATGAAATAATCCGGCTTAACAACATTCAAATCTATTTTTCTGGAACTTAGGCATTTGCCTTTAAGAAATGGGCAAATGGTGGCGGAATTTGAATAGATAACCAGATTTTCAGCTTCTGGTTTTGAATTCAAATACTCCGCTGCTTCATAAAACCCGCTTCCCCAAGTGCTGTTTATGGTGAATTTTTTGGGAAGGAGAGGGCTTTCGTAGCTGAAATAGAAAGGCTTGATATGCCAAAGGGAATAAAAGCCAAGGATTAAAACAAGAAATGCAGAAACAATGAAATATTTTTTTTCTTTTAATTTCAAGCTTTCCAGCAGTTCCATCAAGGCGATTGCCGAAAGAAATGCGAAAAGAAATTGAAGCATAATGCTATAGCGCACGTTGGCTACCACTCTTACGGCGACAGTCATTAAGAAATATATCAGGGAAAAGGTTAATATTGAAAACAGAACGAAAGATGAATTGTCCCTGATCTTTTTAATGACTGATTTTATCAAAAGGAACATTACCAAAATTAAGCTTAGGGGGGTGAGAGAAAATATAAAAGGATAGGCTTCCAGGGAATACAGTTTGATATTTTTTTCAAGGAATCCGTCGTTCTTGAGCATTTTGCCGAAATTGAATTTTTTCGGCTCTTGAGCATAGGCCATATCCCGCAGTTCGTCAAGGGGCATAAATTTCTGTCCGCTCCAGACATTTGCAATCATTATCAATAAAAGCAAAGCAAATAGGGAACAAACAGCGACTAATATTTTGTTTCTGTGATTGGATATAAAATTTATTACCACATCAAAAGATTTTTTTCTGTAATAGGCAATAAAGCTCAGCAAGATAATTCCAATAAATCCGAGGCCGGCAAGATTACCCCTTTTAAAAAATTGGGAAACTCCCTTTGTCAGATAGGACGGTTCAACAAAAATTGC
>CAYTRS010000043.1:0-4405 GCA_964440305.1 uncultured Bdellovibrionales bacterium | reverse complement strand
GTGATCAAATTTCCATTTTCGGCGTAATAAAATCCGGGAAAATTAAGCGCTTTTCCGGATCCGTAAATTTTGAAAAATTCCTGCGATGCAGGAGTGGAAAATTGGAGTTCGTGGTTCTGGGCAAGCCGGATGGCCGCCTCGCTGATGGATCCCTGATCGCGTCCGGAAAAGACAGTCGGAACCGCAAAAATGGAAAAAATAAACGCCAGCAGAAAAACAGAAAGAAATAATATTTTTAGTTCCTGGGAAACTTCCAGCTTGATTTTTTTATTTTTGAAGAAAGAGATGGCCGCAAAAACAGATGCAAAAATATAAATTATGAAAATCGGAAGATGAAAAAACCCAAGCCAAGCCGAGGCTATCCCGAGCCAGCCTAAAAACACCCAAAACAAGCCAAAAAGGGTAAAAAAATAACAATCCTTCTTTTTTCTTCCCGTTTCAATCATTGCTTTAATTATAATCATTTTTTGCCGATTTGCCAATTGTTTTCAAGTGCTTTAAAATTAACATTAATAGGATGCATAAAATAACAGACGATGCCATTTTTAATAAAAGTCGGTAAAGCTTGGAATGTCCTAAAAACAGATGGCGCGAAAAGAATATTTTCCGCCGCTTTTATTTTTTACTCTCAAATATTCAAAAGTTTTTTCAAACAATGGAAAAAAGGCGATGCGCTTCTTGTAAGCAGTGGAGTGGCGGGAGACAGTTCCAGATACCGCACTCAAGCCGTTTCCGAAGAATTAAACTTAAAGGGAATCAAAACCGACTACACTTTTCAGGAAAACCCATTTCTTTCAATTTTTGTTGATAATTATTCCATATTTGTCTTTCACAGGGTTTTTTGTACTTCCAAAATCGCGAAGATAATCCAGAAAATAAAATCACAGGGGAAAGAGATTATTTTTGAAACCGATGACTTGGTTTTTGATCCGAAATATATTCAAGGGTCCGATTATTTCCAGAACATCAACGAGCTTGAGCGCAAAATGTATGAAAATGGCCTGGGGAGGCAGATTCTCAGGGATCCTTATGTAAAAGCTTGCACGACTACCACATCCTTTCTGGCGGAAAAACTGGCGGAATATAAGAAAAAAGTTTTTATTGTTCCGAATAGGCTGACGCTTAAGGACTTGGAAATAGCTGATGAAGTAATCCGCAGAAAGCCAAAAAAAGCTGCCAATTGTATTCGTATCGGTTATTTTAGCGGAACATATGGCCACAACAGGGATTTTGCGACAATAACGGATGTCTTGATGAATTTAATGGAAAAATACCCCGGATTAGAATTATTTCTGGCAGGACCTCTCAATATTGATAGCAAACTAAATAAGCACGGAGATAGGATAAAGCAGCTTTCCCGGGTTTCTCGCGCAAAGCATTTTGAAAATATTTCTGAAGCCGACATCAATATTGTGCCGCTTGAAATGGAAAATCCCTTTTGTGAAGCGAAATCAGAACTCAAGTTCTTTGAGGCGGGAATAGTGGAAACTCCCACCGTCGCGGTTGCCAATAGAACATTTAGCGAGGCGATAGATGACGGAGTTGACGGATTTTTGGCGAAAGACGAATTAGAATGGAAAGAAAAACTGGAAAAATTGATTTGCGATAAAAATTTGAGAATTGAAATGGGAAGGAAGGCGCGAGAAAAAGCACTCAAAAAATATTCAACTAAGAATGCGGACAATTCCGAATATTATAATTATTTAAAAGAAAAAATTATAAAATAGTTGTAAGGTTCATAAGGTTCTTGAAGTTATAAATTCTTCTGCCGTACTTTATGAACTTTATAACCTTATAACTTTATAACTCCGATTTATGGAAATAAAAACAAAAAGTAATTTTTTCGGAAAAAGGAGCATAATTTCCGTAATTACCGTAGTGGTTATCGTTTTATTTAGCTGGGCTGTTTTTAAGTTTTCCAAAATGGATAAAATTTCAATGGCAGTCAAATCCCTCTCGGCAATTGAGAAAGTTTCCAAGTTGCTTCCAATTGAAAAGGATTACAAAAAAGAACTGAATGTGGTCAACAAGTTTGCGGAAGAATTTACCAAAAAAGATGATGTGGAAAGATCTATATTTATAATGTTGCAGAATAATATGGAACTTCGTCCAGGGGGAGGTTTTCTTGGGCAATACGCGATTGTGAAAATAAAGAACGGGGAAGTTACGTCGACTTTTGTTGAAGATGCCAATCTTTTGGACCAAAGGATATATGCCAGTGTGGCTCCCCCATATCCCTTTAAAAGAATGATGGATATCAAAAAGTGGAAATTCCGGGATTCGAATTTTTCTCCGGATTTTCCAGTCAATGTGGAAAAAGCGAAGTATTTTTACCGGCTTGCTGGAGGAAGAGGAGAATTTGACGCTTATGTTGCCGTAAATGCGCAAGTTTTTGCCGACATTTTGGAAATTACTGGTCCGATAACTGTTCCAGGATATTCCGGTGAATATAATAGCCAAAACGCGATACTCAAGCTTGAAGAACAGGTGGAAAAAATATATATCTTAAATCCGGAAATTGATACACAGAACAGAAAAAGTATAATGAAAAAAATGGCTCCAATTATAATTGAAAAAATTGCGAGCATTAACAATATTCCAAAGTTTGTGGAATTTGCCCATAGGGAACTTAAAGAAAAAAACATAATGCTCAATTTTAAAGACCAAGGCCTTCAGGAGTTGGCGGAAAGTGTTCATTGGGGGGGAAAAGTGGCAGCCGATTGGAACGGAGATTATCTTATGCTGGTTGACGCCAATATGGGAGCGCTAAAAACAGATTATTACATGCAACGCGAAATTTCCTATGAAATTGACTTTACCGGAGAAAAACCAATTGCTACACTTAATATACTATATAAAAATACTGCTCCCTACGGAGATTGGCGGACTAGCGATTATCATTCGTATTTGCGGGTTTATGTTCCGCAGGGATCAAAATTTTTGGAAAGGGAAATGGTTGGTTCGCCTTATGTCCAGGATGAGTTCGGAAAAACCTATTTTGGAGTGATTGTCCATGTGCTTATCGGAAGGGAAACGATGGGGAAAATAAAATACGAACTTCCGGAAAATATAACTCCTGAAGATTATAAGCTCCTGATTCAGAAGCAATCCGGAGTAGGCGATGTTCCGGTAAAAATCAAAATTAAAACCAAGGAAAAAGAATTTAACCAGGAGGGAAATCTGGAAAGCGAGCTGAAGTTTGAAATTCAAAAAACTTAATTTTTTAAAAAAATATTATGGAAAAGGTACTAATTACAGGAGGAGCAGGTTTTATCGGATCGGCTACTGCCAAAACGCTTATGGAAAGAGGCGATAAAGTTGTGCTTATTGACAATTTTAACGATTATTACGATCCGCAACTCAAGAAAGACAGGATAAAAAAATTTCTCAAAAGATATGAATTCAAGCTTTATAAGGGAGATATTCGAGATATTAAGCTTCTTGAAAAAATTTTTAGGAAAGAAAAAATTGATAAAATTATCCATTTGGCGGCAATGGCCGGAGTACGAAATTCGCTCAAAAATCCAACTCTTTATGCCGATGTGAATATCATGGGAAGCATTAATCTTCTGGAGATGGCGGTGAAATATAAAATCAAGAATTTTATTTTTGCTTCCTCCTCCTCAGTTTATGGCAATAACAAAAAACAGCCCTTTTCCGAATCGGACAATGTGGATACTCCCATTTCTCCTTATGCCGCGACTAAAAAGGCAGACGAGCTTATCGCCCATGTCTATAATCACATTTACGGGCTTAATGTGACGGCTCTACGCTTCTTTACGGTCTATGGTCCTTGGGGAAGGCCTGATATGGCCCTATTTTTGTTCACTGACGCTTGTTTTAAGGGAAAGCCTATAAAAGTGTTTAATTATGGTAAAATGACCCGCAATTTCACGTATATTGGCGATATAGTTTCCGGCATAATTACTACCCTTGACAAATGCAAGGGATATGACGTGATAAATATCGGAGGGGATAGGGAGGAAACATTATTACGGTTCATTGAGATTATTGAAGAAAATATCGGCAAGAAGGCTAAGAAGAAATTACTGCCGATTCAACCAGGAGACGTTCCATCAACCGTTGCTGACATCCGAAAACTTCGCAAGCTCGGCTGGAAACCGAAGACGAGAATCGAAGAGGGAATCAAAAACTTTATAGAATGGTATAAAAAATATTACAGGACAATAGAATAATAAATAAAAATTAACAACGCAAGAATGCTTTTAGAAAAAGATATTAAAAAAATAAAAAATGCTTACTATTACAGAACTGTTCCTGATATATTGGAAAGGTTTTTGAAAATGATTAAGGAATTATTTGTTGGAGTAGATTGCAATGTTTTTTATAAAACAATTTTATATTTTCAAGAAGAAAAAAACCAAAAATTCAGCTGTTTGGAAGC
>CAYTRS010000042.1:0-4688 GCA_964440305.1 uncultured Bdellovibrionales bacterium | reverse complement strand
TAACAAGGCATCCGTAGCGGAAGCTGTGGATGGATCACCTCCTTTCTAGGGAGAACCGATGGAATTCCAGAGCATTACACATTAAAGATATTTTGTGTCAAAACTTAATATCGTGTAGTGTGGATTTCATCCGCTGGTCGAATCCGCCGATGAGGCGGAAACAGCAATGCCTAGCAGAGCTATATAATCTGCAGATGTGTTTGTACACGCATCGATAGAACTCTAGGACTAATCGCATAAAATTACGATACGCAATCTGGGACTTTTACCCTTCTGTAGCCTCGGCACAGGAGGGAATCGCAGTAGGTTGTGATAACATATACTTTTTGCAAAGACACCTTAAATGGTGTTTTTTGCGTTGGTCTGCTAGGAAATGATTCTCCTCCAAAGGCGGATAAAAATTCCAGGGAGTTTTTATGGAAAATTTTTATACTACTCCGCTCCGCTCTGATTGACTCTTGGTAGTTTTGGCTGTATTATGGAAAACTAAACGGAATAGCAACTTAACAGAAGAATAATATACATAGGGAGGTCTGCAATGAAGCCAGTATATAAAATTATGGGGTGGTCTTGCGGAAATGACATAACTCTTGGTAGTTGCGTCTTTTCAGTTGAGTTAGATGCACGCTTTGCTGAGAAAGCCAGAAATTTTCATTTTGAAAACCAGCACAGGTTCGAAGAGCATATCCGAGAAATCATAGGATATAAATATGCTCGTGCCACATTTCTCGATGATACGGCCTTTCTAAAGTCGATGGCTGTTGAGGGTAACTGTGCCTGCCTTGGCGTGAGTGGCAACATTTTGAATTCAGATTGGAGTGGCACAGATGTCATCACATACAACGGTCACAATGTCGACAGCAAAGCCCAGGCATTTGACTTACTGACAATTTTTACCTACTGGATTGATATCGTTGAAGCACTAACTTACAAATTATAGGAGGTGAAAGATGGGGGAAGAACAAGAAAAGGAGAAACGAATTTGTGTGATGTGTCAGAAGGAAGAAGTTTTCCAGCAGTGGAAAGATAATGGGTTTGATAAGTGTTTTTCCTGTGCAATGGACTACAGGGATAAAATGCAAAAGGAATTTGTCGCCTGTCTTTCTCCTGAACAGCTTGCCCTGTTTGAGTTTTACAGTAAGGCAAGGGAAGACTTCACTTCGATGGTCATTCTCGACTGAAATGCAAACAGCGATTTGCAACAATGGAGCCCCTGGGACTTTCCCTAAGGGCTCTTTTTTATTTAAAATTGGCGAGTAACTTCAAATATTTAGCATAGATAAAACCATGATTTTGTATTATAATTAGAATTATTAAAGAGTTAATAAAAATAAAATGAAAAAAATCGCATCTTTTCTAATGATGACGTTTCCATTAAATGTACTAGCTTGTGCCAGATCAGAACAAGAGGAAGAATTTTTAAATATAATGTGGGTTATTTCAACAAGTGTTTTTTATATTGCGGGTGTCTTAATAATTCTTACTTCTATAATGTCTTATACGCTTAAATATAAGGATAATAAGCAGATAAAAAGATATCGTTTCTTTTTTGTAGTACTATTTGTCTTGAATTTAATGGTAGTGGGATACATATATTTTCAAGACCATTTACTTTGTAGTTCAGTTTCATTTTAAAGTACTAAAATCATTTTAATGTTTCTTTTCGCTAAATTAAAAAGCAATAAATCTTCGTAAATTAATTTACATTGATTGTGAAATTACAGCACTGAATGTATTTCCGCAAAAAACCGCTATAAGCGGGTTTTTATGCTATAATTTTAGGAATGGATAAAGAAACAGTTAAAATTGAAGATTTGGGCTGGGATGATTTTTTTGATTCCAAAAGAACCGAATTGGGATTGGGTGATTTTTCGGTTGCCAGAGTTGTGGCTGAATATAGGGGTGCGTATAAGGTAAAAAATGAAAAAGGAGAATTTTTGGCAAAAATTACCGGGAAGCAAATGTTCAAATCGGAATCCAGGGAAGATTATCCGGCTGTTGGCGACTGGGTTGCGATTACTGAGCTTGATAATAAACAGGCGCGAGTGGAGGCAGTTTTTCCGAGAAAATCAATAATCAAAAGGAGGTTTGGCGATAAAAATAAAATTGGCGAAAAGAATGATATTCAGGTTATCGCCACTAACATTGATGTGGCTTTTATAGTCCAGTCGGTTGACAGGGATTATAACATTAACCGCTTTGAAAGATATTTAGCCATTATCAAAGATGCAGGCATAAAGCCCGTAATAATAATCAATAAAATAGATTTAATTTCTACTCCTGAATTAGAATCCAAATTGGCGGAAATAAAGAGTAGATTAGGCAATACTGATGTTATTCCGACCAGTATAGTGAACAGTGAAGGTTTAGACAAACTGAAAAACTGCATAGAAAGAGGTAAAACTTATTGCTTTCTCGGCTCTTCCGGAGTAGGGAAGTCGTCGCTTATCAACAAACTTTTAGGAGAAGATGTCATAAAAACGGAAAATATCAGTTCATATTCAGAAAGAGGAAAGCATGCGACTACTAGCAGGGAAATGTATTTTTTAGAGGATGGCAGTATTGTGATAGATAACCCGGGAATTAGAGAAGTTGGTATGGCTGAGGCTAACGCAGGAGTCAGTAATGTATTTGATGAAATATCAATTCTCGCTAGAAATTGTAAATATGCCGACTGCACGCATATGCACGAACCAGGCTGTGAAGTTTTGACGGCTTTGGCGGAAGGAAGATTGGACAAAGACAGATATTCAAACTATATGAGCCTCAAAAGGGAAAATGCATATTTTGATATGAGCCAATCGGAAAAGAGAGAAAAGGACAGAAGTTTTGGAAAATTCATAAAAAGGGCGAAGAAGGAATTGAAAAATTCCGGACATAAATACTTCTAAGTCATAATGGTCCGGTTCTGACAACTATTGTTCACTCTTCAGCTTATTTGTGATATAATTTTGGGGTAATTCTTAAAAGCAAAACAAAATGAAAAAAATGTTAGTCGCCGTTTTAGCCTTGGCGTTTTTGCTGGGCGTAACGGGAGTATCGGCACAAGGAAACAAATCGGGCAAGTTTGAAAAGCCCAGCCAGGCGAAAAATGTGGAAATCCACAAAAAGAAAATAATGACAGAAAATGAGCGGAAGTCTTTTGACAAAATTGAGGAGGAAATGAAAGGCAAGCCAGCTAAACCAGTTCCAGTCCCTGACCCGACTGTCGGAGGAGCAACAGGAACAATAGGCGACCCGATTCCTGATGGCGGTCAAAAATATGCCATTCTAATCGGACTGGCCAATTATCCCGGAACGATCAATGATCTTTGCGTTCCGGATGCCAAGACGGGGTATGATGATCCAGAATTGCATTTTACTGAAGATGATCTGCCTTATTATTGCAAAGACGAAGATGCTTTGAATATGAAAAAAGCATTGATAGAGAAATATGGATATTCTGAATATGTGAATGGTGAACAGCGCATTTTTACCTTCAGCGATGCTAATGCGAAATACGATATTATCAAATCTACAATTGACGATTTAGTTCAAAATAAACTTACTTCCAATGACGAGTTAGTTTTCTTTTTCAGCGGGCATGGAACAACGGGCATTTATACAGACGATGAAGGAAATACTGTTGATGATGAATTATTAGACGAGGGCATTGTAATTTATGACCAAAATTACAGCGAAACGGACTTTCTTAATGGCATTAGCTATATTCCCAGCTCAGCGTCTACTATCTGGGACGATCAACTCAATGCGTGGTTTGTAAATTCTCCTACCAAAAGAATATTTTTTGGTTTTGACACCTGCAAAGCTGGAGGCATGAATGATTTGGATTTGGAAGGAAGAGTATTGGCAATGTCCAGCACGGAAGCCACAAATTCCTGGACCTATTATCTGGGAGGAACGCAAACCGATATTGATGTCTATCAGGAAAGCGAAGGACTTTTTGCCCATTATTTTGTCAAAAGAGGGATGATAGACGGGTTGGCGGACGGATATAATCCTCTAAGCAAGAAAAGCGCCAATCCTCCGAAATATGATGGAAAAGTAGCAGTGGAAGAGGCTTTCAATTATGCTTATTCAATTGTGAAAGCAAAACAAATTCCCGTTTTGATTGATAGATTTCTATACGATTTGCTTCTGGGCTACCAGATGAACTAATAACAGGAATCTTGAATAACAAAAGACGCCAGAAATGGCGTTTTTTGTATTATTTGCTCCGTTCTGTTTGAATAGTTGGAAATATGCTATAATTCATTTATGAACAAAATGAAGACAAATTACATCATTGATTTCCTGGCTTTCGTTTCTTTTGTCATTACTGCCGTTTCAGGATTGGCGATTAAATTTTTTATGCCTAGCGGAGTGAGACAAGGAAGATTTCAGGAATTTCTGGGAATCCAAAAAGGAGTTTGGTCCCAAATCCACGATTGGTCAGGAATAATTTTGATTGTTTTTGTCATAATTCACCTGATTCTCCATTGGGATTGGATTGTTTGCATGACGAAAAGCATATTCCAATCGGATAAATGCGAAGTAAAAAATTAATTTAATTTAAATTAAATTAATAATTATGAAAAACAAAACAATGAAAAAAACACTAATCATTGCTTTTCTGCTAATATTTGGGTTGGTCGTCCAAGCCCAAGCGGTAAGCACTGATTCCAACCAGGGGGTGAAAGCCGGACAAA
>CAYTRS010000041.1:0-4777 GCA_964440305.1 uncultured Bdellovibrionales bacterium | reverse complement strand
GAATGGGACAGACAATTTTTGGAGACTATTCCCCAGAATCCCAGCATCATACCAACCAGCGGATTTTCGGCGGAAGAAAAAACGTGGTCGGACTTTTCGTGGGAGTGGAGAAAGATGAAAATGATTTTCCGCTTAAAGTTCCAGAGGATTTGAAAGATATTTCCTTCAAAAATCAAACTTTGGCAACTTTAGATGGGATTTCGGCGGAAAAAACAATGCACTATGACATGGAGGGAGTAATGCAAAACGCCAAAAACAAAAAAATCCCGGCAATCGGAATTATGATAGAAGAAATAAATGAAAAATCAGTCGGAGAATTTATGGTTTTCTGGCAATACGTGGCTTTCTACAGCGCCCTTCTTCGGGGACAAGATCCATTCAACCAACCAGAAGTTGAAGAAAGCAAGGAGATAAGTTTCCTGTTGAGAAAAAACAAATAAAAAATACCAAATTTCTAATTACCAATTTCTAATAAAATTTCTAATGTCTAAATTTTAAATTAGTCATTTGGACTTTTGTTGGATATTAGGAATTGGATATTGGAAATTAATTTCTATTTCTTCACTCTCTTCGTTTTAATATACCACTTGTTCACATCCGCGAACCTTCCGGAATAGGAATTTATGTTTTTCGCGGTTATTCCTTTGATGCTCGTGTTTACCGGATAAAGATAATGGGAACTATAGAGAAATATTGCCGGAATTTCCTTGGCTAGAATTTTTTGGAATTCGCGGTAGGTTTCCGTTCTTTTTCCTTCGTCCAGTTCTTCTCTGGCGGATTTCAAAAGCTCGTCCGCCTTGTCGTTGCTGAAAAGGCTCAAATTGAGTCCCGGATCTTTTGTCTGGGTCGAATGCCAGAAAGAATACGGATCAGGGTTGAAACTGGAAATCTGCCCGTAAAGAATCATTTCATATTCCCTGGGGCGAATGTAATTTTGTCTTAAGTCCGAAACTCCGACAACATTGACTTCTACCTTCGCTCCTATTTTTTCCCATTGCCGGACAAGGATGTCGGCAGTTCTTGCCAATTCCGGCCAGTCAATTGTGTCAATTTTAAATTGAAGTTTCGTTCCGTTTTTCTCCCTTACTTTTTCCTCTTCATTATATTTCCATCCTTTTTCTTCCAAAATCCTGATCGCCCTTTCCGTGTCCAGAGAATATTTTTCAACTCCGTCGTCATATTCTTTCATTCCGGAAATAAAAGGAGAATATATCTTCATTCCGCTTCCTCCGAGAACTTCATTGATTATTTCGTTCCTGTCTACGCTCAACGCCAAAGCCTCGCGAACCTCGTCACTCGCCAGAGGAACGCTTTTGGTCTGATTCATAAAAACTCCAAAATAGTTGGGAGTAAGTAATTCGTATATTTTCGTGCTTTTCTTATTTTTGATTAAATCTTTCTTTTCAGCCAGAATGTTTTCCATTCCTTTTATCTCTTTCTTGTTATAAAAATCAAGAAGGGAGTCTTCGTCCGGATAGAAATTTAAAGACATTTTTGAAATGAACGGCCTCCCTCCGGAATATTTTTCAAAAGCGGACAGTTCATAGAAAATTATGTTTCCCGCGGAATTTTTCTGGAAATCAACGAAATAATACGGACCCGATCCCACCGGCCGGACATTGTGATCAGAGAGCGCGAATTGCTCGGGAAAAACATCCTTCCAAATATGTTTGGGCAAAATTCCAGTTGTGAGATTTCCCAAAAATCCGAAATAGGGATTCTTTAGACTGAAAGAAATCGTATTTTCATCTATTTTTTTCATTTCTACCCCCTGCCAAGCTTGGCGAAGCGGGCTTTTGTAAGCCGGGTCTTGGACGATGTTGAAAGTAAAATAAACGTCTTCGGCAGTCAATTTTTCCCCGTCGTGCCAGAAAAGGTCATTCTTAAGATGAAAAGTATAGGTCATTTTGTCTTCGGAAATTTCATAGCTTTCCGCCAAGTCATTCGCCAGCTTTCCTTCTCCGTCATAGCGCAAAAGTCCGTTATAAATCAATCCAGTAAGGGCCGCGTCGGCCTCCGAAGACTGCGAAAGAAGCGGATTGACATATCTAGGCTGTCCAACTATCCCTTCGGCATAATCGCCACCGCGCGCCGGAATCTGATTAGTCGCGTTGGTATAAATATAAAAAATCCAAAAACCCAAAGAGGCAAGGATAATAAAAAAAAGGGCGGAAACAAAAAGTTTTTCGCGAAATCCGAAAAGCTTGACCGTTCTCATCCAATTGCTTGGAAGAAGTATGCTTATTTTTTCTCTGATACTAATATGTTTGATCTAAAAAATTACTAGCGTGATTGCATAAAGCTCAAAACGGCAAGAATGATAAAAATCACCGATAAGAAAATTGAAACATAAAACAGGAATTTTTCCATTCCTCTTTTGGTGTAATATCCCCCCATATCCCCTCCAAAAGCGGCAGAAAGACCGGATCCTCTGTTTTGGAGCAGAATTGACACCATCAAAAGCACCGAAATGACTATTTGAGCTATACTTATCGCTTTCATATAACTTACTTCAGCCTAGCAAAAAGACAGCTTTGCGTCAAGAATTAAAAAAGAGCCTCCATGGAAAAAACCATGGGGGCTCGGCTTAAAAACCACACACTAATCCTAAAAAAATCTTTTAAAAAACGAATTTTCAACCTTAAAAGCGAACGCTAATCCTCCAGAATGGTTGCGCATATCATCATGGCATATGATATTTACTTTTCCTCCCTCCGTATAACCCACAGAAATGTGTTGATCCTTGCTGCAAAAAGTGGAAGTCGTCATTGAATATTCCTCCTTCATCAGCCATTCCCCCCTAGTTTCCCTATAGGTGGTAAGTTCCCACAGCGCTTCAGGCGCGTTAGGAATGTAAAACTCATGCGGATGTTTCATTGCTACCTGTGCTTCCCATGTCTTGCCTATCGTTTTGTAATAAACGCACTTGCGAATCGCAAGCCACCTCGGCTTTATTTTATCATCATGAACAGACTTGTATTCTCCCCCTGAAAATCTATATTGCACGCTAGGACACAGTTCGGGATTTAAAACATAAATATCCCATACGGACATGGGGATGGGTGGTCCCGGCATCAAAACAAAATTACGGCTTTTAAAATACTCCAGCTTTTCCTTGGATGGAAGAGTTTTAACAAAATTTCTTAGAATATCATTTCGATAGGTAACCTTGCGAGCTTCCTCAACTTCGTCAGGCGAGATGAAATCACCACCCATAATTGTTCGGGCAATGTAATATTCATCGGAAGATTCCGTCCATGCCCCTTCCTTCCCATTTTTTCCATAATTCACTTTGGGACAACCCCTATTGATAAATTCTGCAAGATTATTTCTCGCTTCCGTGTCATTAATGGGAATATCGTAATTTTCCCACAAAACACCTGCTCTCTTCATTACTCGTAAAAACTTTGATGTTTTGTCTAAAACAGCGCTAGGATTAGGGGATGCGATTTTCATCGGATGCCCTCCTTTTAGGTATGGGATTTAATAAAAAGAACCGACACTAAAACTAGCATTTCTTAAAATATTTGTCAATACTATGTATAAGCCATGAAACATGGAGCATTAAACATAGAAAATGGTGTTCTTTGTTTATTAATCATTGTTCTGTGTTTCCATCCAGCCATTCTTGAAGAATTATCCGGGCGGCTTCTTGGTCATCGTGTTTTTTGATTCCCTTGACGCCTTTTTCAATCAGATTTGCTTGCGCGATTTTTGTGGTGAACATTTCGTTCTGATAGGAGACCTTCACGCCCAGATTTTTCTCCAGAGTTTCCCCAAATTTCTCACTTTCATAAACGACCGCGCTTTTATTGATGTATGTTGGAATTCCAATAATGACATTTTTCACGTTTTTTTCCGCTATCAGTTCCGCTATTTTCTGGATTAAATTCTTGTCATTGAGAAAAGCGCCATATCCAAAAGCGATTCGCATTTCCGCATCCGCAAGGGCGATTCCCACATTTTTTTTCCCATAATCTATGCCCAAAAAGTGCTCATTTGAGCCATTTTCCTGATTATCATTTGACATAACGCTTATTTTATGATATTATTGAAAGTTAGTGGTAAATTAACAATTTTTTACTAATTTTAAATTTGGAGGATGAGAGATGAATTCCCAAAAAACTGCTTGGTTTTTATTTGGAGTTTTATTCATTGTTTTTACTTTTTTTTGTACCTTTCGTTATCTAAACCCCATAAAACCGCTTGTGGTGGTTGATATGTATGGAAATACTCCAGAATATTATTTTAATAATCTGGAGACTCCAAATCCTGCAAATAAAAATCTTTTTTCAGAAGAAGATTTGAAAAAAAAGTTTTTATTTGTATATATATCAACAAAACCCGTATTTGGAGACAACAATCCGGATAAGGATAAATATGAACAAAAACATCCAGAGGATAAGATTGTAAAATCTGGTATCGGGGATCAGAGGTATGAAATAATAGTTTTTTCAAATTCCCCCGACCCTGACCCGAAATTTTTCGAGGTAGCGAACGATTAAAAGCTGCCTCGCAGTCCCTTAGAGAATAATGCTCTGCAGTGACAGGCATTCTCTAGGGGGCTTTTTTGTTAAAGTAAAAACTTAAAAGTAAAATGTAAAAAGTTATATTTCCTTGTTTTTTACTTTTTACTTTTCTCTTTTAACTTTCAATAATCGTATGTTAACACTTCCACTCTCTTAGCCGTCACCAAAACGGTGTTTTCATAATGCGCGGAAGGTTTTCCATCTCTGGTTCTGAATGTCCAGCCGTCTTTTTGGAGTTTTGTCCGGAA
>CAYTRS010000040.1:0-4863 GCA_964440305.1 uncultured Bdellovibrionales bacterium | reverse complement strand
GCTAAAACTAGCCTCTTTTTATTTTTTTATTTATCAAATTATCCAAAATTTTCCAGCGGCGTTTTTTTTCATCTCTTGAAATGTTATCTTTCATTTTTGAGGCGGCGGTTCCAAAGCGGGGAGAATATCTGGCGACATAAGCTTTGCTAAACCTTACTTCTTTGCAGAGTTTCACTGTGTCTTCAAAGTTTTTCTTTGTTTCTCCGGGAAATCCGACAATAATATCGGTGGAAATTTCGGGAACGATTTTTTTGTATTTTCTGAAAGCGGAGCGGATTTTTTTAATTAAGCTTTTGTAATGCTTGGCGGTATATTTCCGGTTCATTTTCCTCAAAATTTCATCGCTTCCGGACTGAATCGGCAGATGGATTTGAGGAACGACTTTTTCGTATTTTGCCATCGTTTCAATAAGCTTATCGCTCATATCTTTCGGGTGGGAAGTCATAAAAGAAAGCCTGAAATTCCCAGGAATAGAATTTATTATACTTAACAGGCTTGAGAAATTAATTAAATAGAATTTCGAATTTCGAATTTTGAATTTAGAAACATTATTTGGAAATTTGAAATTTGAAATTTGAAATTTAGAGCAATAGCTGTTCACGTTTTGTCCCAAAAGCATAATTTCTCGGTAGCCGTCTTTCACTAACTTTTCCGCTTCTTTAATTATCTTTTCCGCCGGTCTTGATTTTTCCCTTCCGCGGGTATAGGGAACGACGCAATAGGAACAGAAATTATTGCATCCGGTCATAATCGGAATATAGGCAATATTTTTTTCTTTTCTGATTGGGTTGCATTTGAAATATTTGTCCGGATTCCAAAATTCGCTTACTTTGCCTTTGAGTTTCTTTTTGTCTGATTCCAAAATGCATCCTGCCAAAATTATTTTTTTGCTTTTTTCAAATTCATACACTTTCGCATAAACCCGATCAATGGCCGATTGCCGGACGGAACAGCAATTGAGCACAATTAAATTAGCTTGCTCTAAAGTTTTTGCAGGTTTGTGTCCTTGTTTCTCCAGAATTTTTGCTATTCTTTCTGAATCGCTGATATTCATCTGGCAGCCGAAGGTTTTAATGAAATATTTCATAGTTGTTATGTTTAAATGCGATAGTTTGTATTTTAGCGGTTTTGCTATATAATGATATCAATTTGCAGTTAAAAATTGCCAAGTTCTTCAAATTCAAGCATTCATTAGAATACTTGATAATAGTAAAAATATCAAGAAAGGAGGATTGCTATAATGCATGCATCTAATGAATTTTGTTTAACTCACAAGAAAGAGACGGAACATGTAAACGGCGAGTGCAGTCTTTGTCGGAAAGAAAAGACTCAAAGGGAGCTGGAAAAATGGAAAAGCCTGCCTCTTAGCGAAAAGCTTCTTGATTTGCATTTGCGGCTTCAAAAGATTGAAAGGGGGCCGGTCATATTCTCTTGAAGCGCAATAAAAGGCTGGGCGGATAAAATCCTGTCCAGCCTTTTGAAATATGCTTGTGGTTTATTTTTTATTTTCAATTTCCTCTTGGATTTTCTTTAGGAAATCTGTTGTTTTAACCAATAATCCCATTCGGGGAATTGATCTATTTTGCTTTCGCACAAACTCTCTATATACTACAGAATTTTCCTTTTCTTCTCTTTCTCCCACTATAACTATATAAGGAACTTTCTGTTTTTCAATTTCTGTGATTCTTTTTGACAAAGTTTCGCTTTTGTCATTTATTTCACTTCTAATATTATTTTTTAGAAATTCTGTATTGATTTTATTTGCAAAATCATTAAATTTTTCAGAAATTGGAATTATAGCAACTTGCACAGGCGAGAGCCAGAGAGGAAGCGTGCCGGAGAAGTGTTCTAAAATAATTCCGATAAACCGCTCAAAAGATCCGAAAACCGCCGCATGGATCATAACCGGAGTTTTCCTTTTTCCATCTTGGTTTACGTATTCAAGCTTGAATCTTTGCGGAAGCTGGAAATCAAGCTGGATGGTAGCAAGCTGCCAAGATCTTCCGATGGCATCTTTGATGTCAATGTCAATTTTCGGCCCATAAAAAGCGCCGTCTTTTTCCTTGATTTCAAATTCGACTTTTTCTTTTTTGAGCGCTTCTTCCAAATCTTTTTCCGCCTTGTCCCAGTCTTCAACATTTCCCATAAAATCTTCCGGGCGGGTAGATAGGAAAAACTGCGGTTCAATTCCGAATGCTCCATAATATTCTCGGGTCATTTTAAGAAGATTGGCTATTTCTTCCTTCACCTGATCTTCTTTTAGGAAAATGTGGGAATCGTCTTGAGTCAGTTGGCGGACGCGCAAAAGTCCATTGAGTTCTCCGGATTTTTCATTTCGGATGATTCTTCCAATCTCTGTATATCTTATAGGAAAATCCTTGTAAGACCTTTGTCTGGTCTCATAAATTTTAATATTGAAAGGGCAATCCATCGGCTTCAGGCAATAAGTTTCCTTGTTTTCTTCAAAATGGTACATGCAATCTTTGTAATGATCCCAATGTCCGGAAGTTTTCCAGAGAGTATTTTTGGCTAGAATAGGAGTCTGGATTTCTTCAAATTCATATTTCTTCCGAAGCTCTTTTCCGAATTTTTCCAGCTCATTCCAGATTGCCATTCCTTTGGGATGCCAGAAAACGGAGCCGGGGGATTCAGAATGAAACGAAAACATATCCAGATCTTTTCCCAGCTTCTTATGGTCTCTTTTTTCCGCTTCTTCGCGCATTTTGAGATATTCTTCAAGCTCTTTTTTGCTTTCGAAAGCCAATCCATAAATTCTTTGAAGCTGCTTGTTTTTTTCGTCGCTTTTCCAATACGCTCCGGAAATTCGCATAAGCTTCAACGCATCAGCTTTTATTTCTCCGGTTGAATCCATGTGCGGACCTTTGCACAAATCCACAAAATTACCAGTTTTATAGATGCTTACATTTTTCTTATCCTTATCGTTTATCTCATGTTGCATTTCTCTAAGTAATTCAACTTTATAGGGCTGATTCGCTTTTTCAAAATGTTCTATCGCTTCAGAAATGGAAATTTCCGCTTTCTCAAAAGAATAATTTTTTTCAATTATTTCTTTCATTTTTTCTTCCAAAAGGGGCAAGTCCTCGGGAATAAGCGTGCGGGGAAGTTCAAAGTCATAATAAAATCCTTCTTCCGTTGCCGGTCCTATGCCAAACTTCGCCTCCGGAAACATTTGGAGAACCGCCGAGGCTAGAACATGGGAAGCTGAATGCCTTAATATACCTTTTTTGTTAATTTTGTCCATAGTTATGAATAAATTTTCAAATTTTCAATTATCAATTTTCAAACAATGTTTAAATTTTTCAATGTTTAAAAATTAAATAATTGAACCATTGAAATTGTTTAGAAATTTAAAATTTAAAATTAGAAATTTCCAATTAAAAATGCCCAAAAATCATCCGCCAAGGCCCGAATTCGGGCGGTTCCACCTGGCTTCCTAAATGATCTTTAGGCACTCTTTAAGCTGAATTGCCAGCTTTGTGCAAAAGCTCGGCGGTTGGTTGGTCCGCGTCGTCGCTTTATTCGCTTGTGTAGATATTTTAACTTAAATTTGGAAAAAGTCAAATTCTCAAAAAAGAATTATTTTTCCTTCTGGAATTATTTTTGAAAGGCTTTTTTTGAGGCTTTCCTCGTCTTTAATGCAATACGGGGTTTCTAATGTGGAATTGCCAATTTTCAGATATACTTTTATCTTTCCCAAGCTACAAGAATCAAAAAATTTGGAAAGCGATTTGATTTGATCGCCGTTTGATCCGGCCGGAAGGCTTATTATCAGCTTCCTATTTTCGTTTTTGCTCTTTTCTTTTCCATTAGCTTTCTGGGTAGCCAATATTCTTTTAAAATTTTCAACTTCAGTCTTGTTTATTTCCCGGGCGCTGTCAGCAAGTAGCTTGAAATTCCCGTCCTTGTCGGAAAGCGATCCCTCGGCAAGAATAAGCCTTTCTTCTTCCCATAATGTTCCGGTCACTTCCAGAATTTTCGGGAACACAAGAATTTCTATCTTGCCGCTTGTGTCTTCAATTTCAGCGAAGAGCATCTCCTTCTGGCTTTTGAGATATATTTTTTTGACTTTGTTTAATATCCCCCCGATCCTTATTTTATTTCCCACCATTTTTTTTTCCAATTGTCCGATTGGCATAGCATTTTTCCGAAGATATTCGGAGTATTCTGAAACAGGGTGTTCGCTTACGTAGAGCCCGAGAAGCTCTTTTTCCCATTTGAGTTTCTGGCTATTCTGTGCGGGATCGGCTTTTTTGAGGCGAATCTCTGGCTTATACGAAATGTCCTCTCCGAAAAGACTTACTTGGTTGGAATTTGAATTTTTTTGGACGTTTTTGGAAAAGTTCAGGATTTCTTCCGTGCTTTCCAGAAAATCATTCCTTTCCCCGAACTCATCCAAAGCGCCGACTTTAGCCAGAGCTTCCAGGGATTTCTTGTTCAGGTCTTTGGTTTTTACCCTTTCAATAAAATCGGTAAGGTTTTTATATTTTCCGTTCCTTTTCCGTTCCTCCACTATTTCATGGGCGACAACGGAACCGACGTTTTTAATGGCATTAAGCCCGAAACGGATTCTTTCAATTCCGTCTTCTCCGATTATAACCGAAAAATCTTCAAAGCTTTCATTTATATTCGGCGGAAGCACTTCCAATCCTAAGATTTTACATTCGTCAACTTCAATAGCAACGCGATCAATGTCATTCTGGTCGGAAGTGAGAAGCGCAGCCATAAATTCAGCCGGGAAATGTGCCTTGAGATACGCCGTTTGATATCCGATAAGCGCGTAGCAGGCGGCGTGCGACCGGTTGAACCCGTATCCGGCAAAAGGCTCAATGAAATCGAAAACTT
>CAYTRS010000039.1:0-5281 GCA_964440305.1 uncultured Bdellovibrionales bacterium | reverse complement strand
CTTTAGGCAAGCCGCATAGAACTAACTCGTTGGCTCGTTCTACAAAAAGCACGCCATCACCGCGCACAGCGCGGAATTCCAAATTTCCAATTTCAAATTTCAAATCAATTTCAAATGTCCAATGACCAAATTTCAAATATATTATTAAAAATTTTTGTCATTTAGATTTTGGATTTGATTTGTCATTTGTCACTTGGATTTTGACATTCCGTGCTACGCACGGCTCTGACTCTTCGTTAGCACATGGTTTCAGATACTATTTCATCTCCCTAATCGGGATGCTTTTCACCTTTCCCTCACGGTACTAGTTCACTATCGATCACTAAACATATTTAGCCTTGGGAGAATAGTGCTCCCATCTTCAAACGGGATTTCTCCGGTCCCGCCCTACTTTTTTGAGACTTAGTTCCACAAAAATGTTTTCACCTACGGGGCTATCACCCTCTATGGCCGCTCTTTCCAGAGACGTTTGACTAACCTTTCTGCTAAAGACTCATGGCTTTTCCGCTTTCGCTCGCCACTACTCACGGAATCACTGTTGTTTTCTCTTCCTCCTGGTACTAAGATGTTTCAGTTCCCAGGGTGTGCCGCGCTACTCTATGAATTCAAATAGCGCTAACCATGCACAGCGCGGAAAGCACGAATATCTAAATACGAAACTCGAAACAAATTTTAATTTTCAAAATTCTAAATCCAAAACTGTTTTTGAATTTTATTGTTTTAATTTTGAAATTGTTTCGAAATTCGAAATTCGGATTTCGAATTTTCTGTGCTATGCACGGCTGGGTTTTCCCATTCGGAGATCCTCGGGTCAAAGTTCGCTTGGCAACTCACCGAGGCTTATCGCAACCTGCTGCGTCCTTCATCGCTGTTTAGTGTCAAGGCATCCACCATGCGCATTATGTAACCTTTTCTATTTTAACGTCCCGCCTGCAACGCTTTATGCGCAAACAAACGGAACATTGAACCTACTTTTTTTGACTATATCGTTTCATCCCCGAGCGCTTTTCCGCTGACATAGCTCCGTCAAGGATAATACGATAAGACCTTGTTGAATTGTCAAGTTCCAGTGATGCGGAAACCAATATAAGCAGGGAAATGCTTGCACTGGTTTTCGCGCCAATTTTTCAAATTTTTTAAACAAAAAACCGCTTCTCAAAAAGCGGATTTCAAGAAAAACTAAAGCTCGCGTTTTATCCGCTTTTATTTGGAAATTTTTTGAGTATTTTCTTCAGATGTTTTTTGTTTAGAAATTAATCCTAAAAACAATCTAAATGGCAACTTGCTGTACTTCTTATACTAGCAAAAATAAAAATTGTGTCAATAGCCGTTTTTATAATGCTAAATATTGCTTCTATGTGGCAGAAAAAATAAAAAAAGCCTTGCGAGCTTCGGATAATTGCGTTGCAATTATTTTCTTCCGATCTCACAAGGCTAAATAATTTTTTTCCCACAATCTTACACCTCCTTTCTTAAAAAAGTGTTTAGCGCCAGAGCTGCCACCCAGACTATATTCAGGATGGAAACATTTAAAAAATTAAAAAAATACTCATAGCGCCGGGCAAAGTTTCTTGCCCTTTTTTTGGCTACTCCCGCTTCAACAAGCCGGCAGTAGACATGAAGAGGATTTGCCTTATGATGCACTTCGTTATAGAAGCGCATTATCAAATTTTTCATGGCTACTCCTCCTTTCTTTATTAAGCCTTTTTTAAAAAACAGAAGACAGCCTCCTAAAAACTGTCTTCTGTTTTCAAAGCACTGGTGAATCCCCCTGCTTTGAACTTTGCCCTATTTGAATGATTTTTGTTTTAATTTCCCATTACTTTTCCCATTACTTTCCCACGCTTCCAACTATACTCCTTTTTCAAGTTTTTGTCAAGTCGGAATTTCCCTGAACCATTTTGGGATTTATGGGAATTTTAACGATGAAAGACGTCCCCTCGCCTTCTTCGCTTTTAACCGAAATTGAACCGAAATGCCCTTCTACTATCTCTTTGGTAATATAAAGCCCCAGCCCTGATCCATCATTGTAGATATTCTTGGCGTTGCTGGCCCGGTAGAATTTCCTGAACATATTGTGCATCTCTTTCTCGGGTATTCCAATTCCATTGTCTTTTATTTCAATGACGGCATAAATTCCCTCCCGCCAGATATTCGCTTCCACCAATCCCTTGCTCTTTTTTCCTTCAGCGTTTTTTCTGGGAAAGGGCGTATATTTAATCGCGTTATTCAAAAGGCATTTAAACGCTTCCTTCAAATAATCTTCCTGGGCATAAATTTTAGGAACGGAGCTGTCAAAATGCTTTATTTCAATTTCCATTTCTTCGGGATTTATTTCTTTTTTGTAGCTTTCTATTATTCCTCCCAAAAGGTCGCGCAAATCCACCAATTCCAATTCTTTTTCCAAAACATTGAATTTCCGGCTGGCAAGATAATTCGCGTTGAGAATGTCGTTCACCACTTCTTCCAGCTTCAAGCATTTGAACCAGGCGCTTTCGTAAAACTGCCTTTTTTTCGCTTCTTCAAACATTTCTATCTCTCCGCTTCTGATGAGAGAAACCACTCCCTTGATCACTGTTATAGGAGTTCTTAGCTGGTGCGAAGCGACGTTCATAAACTCCAGTTTGGCTTGGTCCAGTTTCTGTATTTCTTCATCGAAATATTCCAGCCTTTCCCCTTGGCGAATTTCATTTTCCGAACTCCGAATGAGCTTCGCGAGAAGAAAGAGCAGAATTATGAAAGCAAAAAGGTCTATTGCCATCACGGGAATATTTGCCGCCAAAAACACCTGAAGAAAGCTTATCAAGAGAACCGCAAAACTGCTGAGTTCCAGCAACAAGACCTTTGCATTAAAAATGCGGGGCCTGGTTATGGAATATCCGCAAGACATCAGGAAAAAAACCATACTGAAGCATATCATTCCGGAATAAGTCAAATAATTGGGGCTGCTTTTTATGAAATTGATGATTCCCATGTTTTCCAAAAATGCGGGAGCCAAAAAGACGAATCCTCCGCTGGCATAAATTATTTCATTCCTTTTTTCCGGATCGGAAATCCGGTACCTCAAAACCAAAAGGATTGTTGCAAAAGCGAAAAATAACGTCATCAGGATCCTGAAAATGATTTCGCCCCTTCCAAATATTACTTCAATTCCCTTTCCAAGCAACCGGAAGTCGGAAACCACAAAATTGGTGGAAAAAACAAGAGCAACGAAAACAAAGAGCGTCAGGAAAACAATCCAAACAAAAATTTTTCTGATTTTGTCCCTCATTCCGGTAAGGCTGAAACAAAGCAACAAATAGAAAGC
The DNA here is from genome assembly GCA_964440305.1 of uncultured Bdellovibrionales bacterium. Lineage (GTDB taxonomy): Bacteria > Patescibacteriota > Minisyncoccia > Moranbacterales > JAKLHP01 > CAYTRS01. The sequence goes on along the minus strand of CAYTRS010000039.1, from coordinate 1,974 downwards.
AGCAACAAAAAACCCGGAAGCGTAAAGCAATCTCGCCAGATAATTTACGGCACTGGCATTTTCAATAATGCTCGAGAAGTAGCATGTCGTTATCCAAACGGAAACGGCAAAAGTCAGGAAAAAGAAGCTTCTATTGACTTCGTTCTTTGAATTTTTGCGCAAAACGCTGAAGCCAAGAAACAAGGCAATAACGATAAATACTGCAAGTGAAAAAATTTGGCTGAACATTTTTGTTTGTATTTTTTAAGTCGAAATTCTTTCGTTTATATAATAGCACAATTAATCGCAATGGACAAAACAATGCTTAACCTTGCGGCTTTGTAAATGGAATTTTTTTCCATTCCTCCGACTGCCGGCAAAGCAAATTTTCGGCTTGAAGCGGATCGGCCATGATTTCCTCCGCAACTTTTTCCATTCTCATTCCCTGGGAGCCCTTGATGAGAATAACGTCTCCGGCAGAAACAAACTTCTGAAGCTCCCTTCCGGCCGCTTCCGGATCGGAAAAATAAAAAATCTCCGTATTGGAAAAATTTTCGGCATCAATCATCCTTATTGCCGATTTCATTCTTTCTCCGACTGCAAACAAGGCGCTGACTCCGGCATTGAAAGATTTTTTTATTATTTCTTGATGCCCGGAAGCACTTTCGCTTCCCAATTCAAGCATGTCGCCAAAAACCGCTATTTTCCTCCTAGCCTTAATTTCCTTGAGAACATCGATTGCTGCGGAAGCTGAAGCAGGAGAGGAATTATATGAATCATCAATAATAAAACTGCCCTTGATTCCTTCAATTAGCTTCATCCGGCCGGGAGGGGTAGCAAAATTCTCGAGAGCCCTTGCGATTTCAATCAAGTTAATTTTGAAAAATACTCCCACGGCAATCGCCAAAAGGGCGGAGTTTACAAAATACGGAGCTGCGATTCCGGGAAGCCTTACTGGGATTATTTTCCCTTCATAGTTAAGCTTGAAGCTTATCCCGCTTAAAACTAAATTTTCTCGGCTGAAACTCAAGTCAGTGGCTTTTACTTGGACATTATCCCCAAATCCGCAAGCTTTGATAGGAGATTTTATTTTTTCTCCCATTTTCAAAACCCGCTCATCTCCTCCATTAAGAACAGCCAAACCATTTTCCGGAAGGGATTTTATCAGAAGGCTTTTTTCTTTGGCAATATGGTCAATATTTTTGAAAAACTCCAAATGGCTTCCGGAAACATTCGTCACTATTCCAACCAAGGGTTTTATGAAGCTCAGGAGGTATTTCATATCTCCCGGCCGGTCAACTCCCATTTCCAAAACCAGAATTTTCGGGTAAGGAAGCGGCAAGATTAATTGGAAAAGCCATCTGAAAAAAACGATTGTCCATTTGGCTGCGGATTTTCCCCCGCTTTCCGCTCCGATTATGGTGAGGGGTATGCCGATTTCATTGTTATAATTTTTCTCATTTTTTCTGACTTTATAATATTCCGAGAGCACCGAAAAAACCGCTTCCTTGGTGGAAGTTTTTCCTATTGAACCGGTGATTCCGACGATTTTGGGATGATATTTCTTGAGAATGGCAATCGCCATCCAGCGGAGCACCATCTCTAAAAATGCTAATTTTCTGCTCTTCATAATTAACTAGTGCTAACTTGAGGTTTAAAAAATATAATCTTATTTTAAATCCAAATAACAAATTACAAATTTCAAATCAAATCCTAAATCTAAATTACAAAAACTTAAAATTTTTATATTTCCGCCAAAGGCGGATCAGCCTAAGGCTGAGATTTGACATTAGAAATTTAACCTTTGACATTATTTATCAATTTCTTCCGTCGGCTCCACTTTATAATATTCCAGCAAAAACTTCATTATTTTTCCAAAGGCCGGAGCTGCTGTCGATTCCGCCCACTGAACATCTTTCGGATTATAAATTTTTACCAAAACGGAAAATTTCGGTTCTTCAATGGGAGCATAACCGGCAAAAGTTCCGATTGTTA
>CAYTRS010000038.1:2921-5355 GCA_964440305.1 uncultured Bdellovibrionales bacterium | reverse complement strand
GAAACCGACCAGGACATGGGAAACTACGAAAGATTTATGGAAGTCAGCCTTCCCAGGATAAATTATATGACAACCGGAAGAGTATATGAAACCGTTATTCACAAAGAAAGAAATCTTGAATATGGCGGAAAATGCGTGGAAGTGGTTCCTCACATTCCATTGGAAGTCATAGGCCGGATTGAAAAAGCTTCCAAAAAAGCCCATGCCGACATCACAATCATTGAAATCGGCGGAACAGTCGGGGAATACCAGAATATTCTCTTTTTGGAAGCCGCCCGCATGATGAAAATCAAGCACCCGGAAGACGTGCTTTTTGTTTTGGTCAGCTATCTCCCCATTCCTTCCAAAGTCGGCGAAATGAAGACCAAGCCGACGCAATATGCCGTTCGAACCCTTAACGGAGCCGGAATCCAGCCGGACGTAATCGTGGCAAGAAGCGAAACTTTTTTGGATCAAAAGCGAAAGGAAAAGCTTTCAATGTTCTGCAATATTTCGGAAAAATATGTGATATCCGCACCGGATATTGAGTCGATTTATGAAGTGCCAATAAACTTTGAACGCGATGACTTATCAAGACTGATACTTAAGAAATTGAACTTAAAACCCAGAAAAACAGACCTGAAAAAATGGCATGATTTGCTGGAAAAAATAAAATCCGCCAAAGCAAGAACCAAGATAGGTGTTGTTGGAAAATATTTTGGAACCGGAAATTTTGTCTTAAGCGATTCATATATCAGCGTCATTGAGGCAATAAAGCATGCTTGCCACAATTTGAAGGTCAAGCCTGAAATTGATTGGATAAACAGCGAGCTTTTTGAAAAAGAGCCGCATAAGATTGACAGTCTCAAAGAATACGGCGGAATTATTGTTCCCGGAGGATTTGGATCGCGCGGAATTGAAGGAAAAATAAAAGTGATTGAGTATTGCCGGAAAAATAAAATTCCGTATTTCGGGCTTTGTTATGGGATGCAGCTGGCTGTCGTAGAATTCGCGCGAAATGTCTTAAAACTCAAAGACGCCAATACAACGGAGATCGACCGTGAAACCAAAAGCCCGGTAATTGACATTATGCCGGAACAGAAAAAAAATCTGGAAGACAAAAACTTCGGAGCAACAATGAGGCTGGGAGCGTATCCCGCAAAAATTAAAAAGGGAGCTATTGCGCATGAAGCTTATAAATCGCTTAAAATTTCCGAGCGCCACCGCCACCGCTGGGAAGTGAATCCTGAATATATTGAAAAATTGGAAAAAGCGGGGCTTGTTTTTTCCGGAAAATCTCCGAACGGAAAGCTTATGGAAATCGCCGAGCTTCCCAAAAAAGACCACCCGTTTTTCCTGGGAACGCAATTCCATCCGGAATTCAAGTCTTGGCCACTTAAGCCACATCCTCTATTTTTGGAGTTTATAAGGGAAAGCATCAAAAGAAGAAAATAAATTCATTCTTCGCAATATCAAATATCCAATTTCCAATACCTAACAAAATATCTGGTCATACAATTTAACACTTGAATTTTTATTGGGAATTAGAAATTGATAATTGGAAATTTTTCCCGTTTAAAAAACAGCAGTTTCAACTGCTATTTTTTAATAAGTACGAATATAATTTTTAATTGGATTTACTCAACATTCACAAATCTTCTGCTGACAAGCTTTCCGGTATAGTTTTTAATCTTCTTGAAAACGAATTTCACCACTCCGTCTTTCGTGGCATAAAGAGTGTCGTCCTCTCCGCGCCTGACGTTTTTTCCGGGATGGAACTTTGTTCCGCGCTGGCGGATGATTATGTTTCCGGATTTTACTTTTTCGCTCTCAAAAATCTTGACGCCCAAGCGCTTGGAAATTGAATCGCGGCCTAAACCAGTTGAGCCTCCCGCTTTACGATGTGCCATATAGAAAGTTGAAAGTTAAAAGTGAAAAATTAAAAGTTTAGGTACCCCCAAGCTTTACACTTTGCGCTTTTAGCTTTAAATTATTCTTAGTAGGTAAATTATAGCAATTTATTGAGTTATGTCAACTAAGGAACCTAAATTCGGTCAAAAAATAAAGGCATTCTGGAGCGAGTATGAGTTCAAAATAATCCTTGCCTTGGGCTTTATATTAGTTTCCCTAGTTTCTTTCCAATTTGGCTTTATTCAAGCCAAAAACGGGCAAAATTCGCCCTTGATAATTGAAAAGCAGGATCAATGCGCCAACGATCAAGCAAAAGCCTCTCCAGAGGGCCAAATTTTGGCCCCAGAAGCTCAAAAACAGCCAGAAAGTATGAATATACCTCCGGCAACTTGTTCCTTCGTGGGAAGCAAAAATTCGGACAAATACCATCTTCCCACCTGCCAATATGCCAAGAGGATAAAGCCGGAAAATCGAGTCTGTTTCAGCACCGAAGAAGAAGCCCAAGCCAAGAATTATAAACGGGCAGGATGCTGTTTTAAGTAAT
>CAYTRS010000038.1:0-2821 GCA_964440305.1 uncultured Bdellovibrionales bacterium | reverse complement strand
AACATGAAGCGGAAGTCTTGCGCCGATTTGGAGAAATGAAAAAAGTTGAAAAAGACGAATATGGGATTATCAAGAAATATGCCGGAATCGGAATAGTGCACATCACCATCGGCAATTTAGAGGTTTTGGCAAAACTTTCCGAACTCGGACAGATAATGTTTTATTAACCATTTCCCCTCGCGCCAAAAAGCCCCGACTAAAAGATCCGGGCTTTTTTTCTTTTAGATATATTTTTTGGTAATTTCATCCCTAAGATGCTCTATCCTTTTACGTTTTAAAACCTCGAGAAGAAAAAAATAAACCGCGCAGAAAATTATTGCCGCTAAAATGAAAAACCCCGCCAAAAGGGGAAGGGCGAAATCGAGAAAAATAATTTTGGTCGGAACGATGCTTTGTCCAAGATTGTAACTTTCCTCGAAGTTTTCAACAAGTTTTCCATAATCTTTTTGGAAAATAAATCCGCCCAGGAAAGCCGCCGCCGGAAGAATCACAACGGTCAGCCAGGAATTGACAATCAATGAACCCGCCAAGGCCGCCAGCCTGTTGAGGCGGAAAACATACGCCAGCGCGAAAGAAGCAATCGGTCCGGCGCCCGGAATGATTCCCAAGGAAACGCCAAGGGCGGCTCCTCCCGCTATCTTGTGCGGAGTGTCGTCAATGAGAAAAACCTTGTTTAAAAATTCCCTAAATTTCTTCTTCATCTTCGCTTTCGTTCGTTTTTTTAAAGCTGAAGCTTTTTATTTCCTTGTCTAAAATTTTGGCGCTTTCAATTTCTTTTTTCTTTTCAGAAGAAAGAGCTTTGATAGATTTGTTAAGCGCTACGCCGTCAATTTTCAAAATTTCTTCCCATTTTCCCAGAGGTTCCAGAATAGCCTTCAATTTATCCGGATCGTATTTATATGTTTTGCGCATAAGCCTTGCGATTATTCCGCCTTCGCCGAAAACCCGCTCTACGCCTTCTTGGTACATATACTCGGAAATTTTTTCCTGAAGCTCCGCAAAATCAGATTTGAGAGTTGAGAGTTGGGATTTGAGATTTATGTATTCATTTATTGCCTTGGATATTTCTTCGCTGTCTATTTTTCTTTTTTCCTTAAATTTATGCCTCCACATCGGACACATCTTCTGATATCCGCACCATCCGCAAAGCGGAGAAACAGTCGGTTCAAATTTCTTTTCCTCTATTTTGGAAACTATTTCCAAAAAATCCTTTTTGCAATTTTCCAATTGGTCCCGGGTACGCGTGGAGCTAAGCTTCACTCCGTGCTTTAGAAAATACAAACTGACTTTTAGCTTATCAAGATTTTCTTTCTCTTTCGGATAGCGCGATAGAAAGGCGAGGAGATAAATGGAGAGCTGGAGATCATTGTCAACTTTTTCCTGGCTGGGCATTTTTTTGGCAGTTTTGTAGTCAACAATTTCATAGCCGTCCTCTGTCTTGTCAATCCGGTCAATGATTCCGGAAATCGTGTGCCCTTCCACCTCTATATTGAAACGGCTTTCCAAATCCACAATGTTCGCTTGCACAATGTCGTTTTTCCTGTAGTAGTTCTGGATTATGGAAACACCCTGGGAAAAAGCGGCGCGCTCTTCAATCTCTTCCTTGAAAATATCGCTGTTCCAATTGCGGGAAAAATAATCCAGAGCCTGTTCCAGAGAAGGGGAGAGAAGCCCGGGAGTGTGGATGAACTTCATCGTGGCATGAACAACGGTTCCAAAAACCGCCTCCTTGGATTTGGGCGTTTTTATAAGATCAATGGCAGAAAATTTATACTTCAGTGGGCAAGTTTTGTAGGTGTCTATGGAAGAATAGGAAAGCCTCATATGATTTTATGATAATCTTTGCTAGGGCAGTATATCACGGTTTCCAAAAAGGGGAAAGGGGAAACGGCTATAAAAATTTGACTAAAATGCATAAATATAGTATAGTTCATAGGTGCTGGTATCAACCTTGGCGGATTTTTCAGAAAGGAGGTGTGAAAGTCCTTTAAAATTTTCAAAAAATTATATAATGTTTTGTTTTAAATACAAACTCTTAAAAAGGAGAGAGGCACAGTTATGAGGAGAGCGGGATTGTATAATGGATCATTTTTCCCATCAGTATCGTTCTATGTTGAAAATAAGGAAGACCCTGATAATAAAAAAAGGATTGATTCATTTCTTGAATTATGTGAACCAATCCGGGTTATTCCAAAAGAGAATTTTAAATTGACCGATAACAGGGAAGAGTGGGACAGAAGACTGTGTCACTTCAACTTCGATTTAACGAAGTTGAAAATATAAGTCTCAAAGATATAATAAGACAGCGCAAGGGAGAAGGCGAAATTCGCATCTCCCTTTTTTATTTTTCAAGAAAGATTGACGAGCCTTAAGATAGTTGCTATAATTAAAGCATACTAATTTGGTATAGATTTAATATAATGAAGTTTTCAACCAGGGCGGGGTATGGTCTTCGGGCAGTCGTGAACCTGGCAAGGACCTTCCCTGCGAAAAAGAATGTCCGCGACATTTCCGCAGAAGAAGGAATTCCCCGGAAATATCTGGAACAGCTTTTCCGGATTCTGCGGAAAAATAAAATTGTCGCGAGCCGCAAAGGCCGGGACGGGGGATATTTTCTTTTGGAAAATCCCGAAAAAACAAGAGTGGGAGAAGTGATAGAAATCTTGGAAGGGCCGATCGTCGCGATGAAGTGCCATGAAGCAAATTGCAGTTTCCGTTGCAATTGCTCGTCAAGCTTCGTTTGGATAAAATTGCAGCAGCAAATCAAAAAAACATTATACGGAATTAAATTAAGTAATCTAATAAAATAAATCCATAATTC
>CAYTRS010000037.1:2344-5398 GCA_964440305.1 uncultured Bdellovibrionales bacterium | reverse complement strand
TTGGTATGATGCTGGGATTCTGGGGAATAGTCTCCAAAAATTGTCTGTCCCATTCCGTTTTTTCCGGCACTTTCGTGAATAAGCTGAATAATCAAGGGCAAAAAAGCAAAAAGCGGAGTGGAATAGATTGAAAGAAAAATTTCCACAAATCCCTCCTGCTCCAGGTCAAAAAGCTCCACGGCCAGCTTTAATGCGTCGTTTCTTTCCTCAGAGATAGAAGCATTATATTTTTCATATCCTTCCTTTGCCCCTTCGTATATTTTTTCTGCGGAAATTCCCGTCAGGGCAACAGGAAACAGTCCACAGGAGGTCATTCCGGAAAATCTTCCGCTTACTTCCAGGTGTTCAATTATTTCCAGATTTCTTTTTTCAGCAACTTTGCGAAGAGGGGAATCTTTTTCTCCGGTAATAACCACAACGGGATAGTCAATCATTGCCATCAATGGCTCCAGAGCGTTTATGTTATCGCCAGATTTGGAAACCGCCAGGACTAAAGTGTCTTCTTTGGAACATTTGTTTCTTAATTTATTAATGAGCGCTGGTTCAGCGGAATTTAGAAATTCGAAATTAACATCATTTCGGAAATTTGTCAGGGAATTACAAAAAGCATAAGCGCTGGTGCGTGATCCGCCATTCCCGATAAGGATTACATTTTTAAAATTTCCGTATTTTTTCGCTTTTTCGGAAAATTCGGCTGGATTGGCTTCCACTTTTTCAAAATCCGGCACCGGTTCACTTTTAATGATTTTCAGCTCCTTTCCATATTTACTGACAATTTCTTTAAAGTCCTTGCTAAATTCTATTTTAATCATAATAAATAATTTAATACCTTATGTTATTAATTTTAACATAACTTACTAAATATTGACAAAAAACAATTTATTGTTTATAATATTAATTCAGGTTTTTTAAAATTAATGTAAATATAAAAGGAGGGAAATACGATGAATATGGATGAGCAAACATTTTTGAAAAGATATTCTTACTATTATAGCATCCTTCAACGGTTAGGCAGGCTCTGTTTGTTGGTAAAAGAAAAACCAACTATAGAAAAAATGGAACTAAGCAAGGGAATGGTTCAACATATTTACGCAGAAATAAAAGAACAGAGATTAAGACTTAGCTTATGGGATTACCTATATTACATTTCAACCTGTTTTATTGTGCGAGAAGCTAAGAAGTTTAATGACGGTTTTATCCTTGCTTCTCAGTTTGTTTTGAGTTATCCGGCGGAGTTAGATAGGAATAATCTTTTGTATTTGTTTGTAAGAAATCCAAGCTATTATTTTGGTGAAATCGACCCAGACTCTAGTTTGGAGGAGAAGGTACTGGTCGGAAAAATGTTTGCTGAATATTGGATGGAAAAATTGATAAAAAATGGATAGCTCTCATTTTTTACAAAAGAAGGCGTGTTTAGCCTTCTTTTTAAATAGGAAATTTGCTTGCTTAATATGCGATAAACATTATAAAATAAAAGAAATTATGTACAGTGTCATTCTTTGCGGCGGATCTGGAACCAGGCTCTGGCCCTTGAGCCGGGACAATTTTCCCAAGCAGTTTCTAAAACTTTATAACGACAAATCGCTTCTTCAGGAGACCTTTTTGCGTATGGGAAAAATAATGCCAAAAGACAGTATCTTTTTGGTTACGAATAAGGAAGGGGGATTTCATGTATATAATCAAATAAAAGAAATTTATCCGAAATTCAAAAAAAGCAGGATAATAATTGAACCCGCCGGAAGAAATACCGCGCCGGCGATGGCGTTGGCAGTCAAGTACCTTCTGGAAAAAATAAAGATAGAAGAAAAAGATCCGATTATTTTTCTCCCCTCGGACCATTACATCGCCAAGGAAAAAGAATATTCAAAAGTCATAAAAAATGCCTTGAAAAATGTCGGCGGGCATATCGGAACTGTCGGAATCGTTCCGACCCGGCCCGAAACCGGCTATGGATACGTCAAAAAAGGAAAAAAATCCGGTCCCTTTTATTTTGTGGAGGAATTCAAAGAAAAGCCTGATAGAGCCACGGCGCAAAAATATTTGAAATCCGGAAAATATCTCTGGAATTCGGGAATATATTTTCTAAGCGGCCGGACTTTCATTTTGGAAATTTCAAAGCATTCCCCTGAAATAAATTCCGTTTCCAAGAATAAATTATCCATATTGATCCAAAAATTTCCGGAACTTCCTTCCATTTCTTTTGATTACGCCGTTTCGGAAAAATCAAAAAACGTCGTTGTTTTTGACGGGAATTTCGGTTGGAGTGATATCGGATCTTTTGACAGCTTGTCGGAAATTCTGGGAGATGAAAAAGCGGAAAATTCCAGGGTTATCAGCGTTAATTCAAAAAATATTTTCGCCCATAGTGCAACCAACCGGCTAATTGTGACTTCCGGAGTGAGGGATTTAATAGTCGTTGAAAATAACGACACTATTATGGTTATCAAGAAGGGAAAAGGGGAGGAAGTGAAAAAAATAGTCGATTATTTAAGGAAGAACAATGTCAAGGAGCTGAAGAATAATTTGCTTGTTCATCGCCCCTGGGGAACATACGAAGTCCTAAGCGAAGGATGCAACTATAAAGTGAAAAAAATTTCCGTTTATCCTCATTCGAAACTTAGCCTCCAATCACATAACAAAAGAGCGGAGCATTGGGTGGTTGTCAAAGGGATGGCGCGGGTGATTGTGGGAAAGAAAATTTCGGATCTCCGGGAAAACGAAAGCGTGTTTGTCCCAATCAAAACCAGACACCGGCTGGAAAATCCGGGGAAAAATGACGTGGAAATTATTGAAGTACAGACGGGAAATTACTTGGAGGAAGACGACATTGTGAGATACGAAGACATTTACAAAAGAAATTAAAATACATTGACAACTTTGATATTATATGCTACACTTAAATTAAGCTAGATTTCTTCTAATAAGTTTATCTTTGTTCAGGCTTTTTTGGCGGATTCTTTACTTCGTATTTATTATCTTTTTAAATATTAAGTTGAAAGTGCAAATCGTGGAATTTCCACGACTTTTGGTTAAGGATATTTTGGGGATATGGTG
>CAYTRS010000037.1:0-2244 GCA_964440305.1 uncultured Bdellovibrionales bacterium | reverse complement strand
TATGGTTAAAAAACAAGAAGACAAAAAAATAATAGAGGACATCAAGCGGATTATGAGTTTTGCCAACTCTGCTCCGAAGTCTTTTGATGTTCCGGAAGCTCGAAGAAGGGCCCCGAAGAATGTCCTTAGAGTCATTCCCTTGGGAGGGCTTGAGGAAATCGGGCGCAATATGACCGTGTTTGAATACGGCGAAGACATTATTATCGTTGACATGGGCCTGCAGTTTCCTGAAGAGGATATGCCCGGAGTGGACTATATCATTCCTGACACGGCTTATCTTCAAGGGAAAGAGCGCAATATCCGTGGGGTGATCATCACTCACGGGCACTATGACCACATTGGAGCAATTCCTCATCTTATGGATCGGTTGGGCAACCCTCCGATTTATACCGCTGCGCTTACCAGAGGGATAATTCTCAAGAGGCAGGAAGATTTTGAAGGAAAAACGCCTCTTAACATAAAGATAGTTAAGAAAACGGATAAAATAAAACTGGGAATTTTTGAAGTGGAATTTTTTCATGTGAATCACACAATTCCTGATTCAATGGGGCTGGCCATTAAAACTCCGGCTGGAACGATAGTTCATACTGGCGATTTTAAATTTGACCATTCTCCAGTGGCGGATATGCCGGCAGATATCGCCAAAATTGCCCTTATCGGTTCCCAAGGAATTTTGGCTCTTATGTCTGACAGTACGGACAGCCAAACGGAAGGATATTCCGTTTCTGAAGGAAGTATTGGAAAAACTATCGGAGAAATCATTGAACATGCGCCAGGAAGGATTTTAGTCGCGACTTTTGCGGCTCTTGTGAGTCGGGTGCAAACCGTAATTGAAATGGCGGAAAGACACGGACGCAAAGTGGCTGTTGATGGATATTCTATGCGCACCAATGTGGAAATTGCCAAAGCTCTCGGTTATCTAAAGATGAAAAAGGGAACGCTTATTCCCATTAATAAAGTCAATGATTATCCAAATAATAAGGTTATTATTCTATGTACCGGAGCGCAAGGAGAATCCAATGCTGTTTTGATGCGTGTTGTCAATAACGAACATCGGTTCGTGAAAATAAAGGAAGGGGATACGGTTGTATTTTCTTCTTCCGTAATTCCCGGAAATGAACGGACGGTTCAAAGCGTAAAGGACGATCTATATCGCAAAGGGGCGAAAGTTATCCACTATCAGATGATGGATGTCCATGCCGGAGGACATGCCCGCCAGGAAGATTTGAAAATGATGATAAACCTTCTTCATCCGAAATATCTGATTCCCATTCATGGAACATATTTCATGCTCAAACTGCACGGGGATTTGGGAATGTCCACCGGAATGGAAAAAGAGCAGATTTTGCTTGGTGAAAACGGAAGAGTGATTGAGTTTGATTCCAGAGGGAAGGGAAGGGTGCTTAGCGAAAAGATTGCAATCAATAATATAATGGTTGACGGATTGGGAGTCGGGGATGTTGGCGAAGTGGTGCTGCGGGACCGCCAAGTTCTGGCGCGCGACGGGATGTTTACGATAGTCGTTATTATTGACAGCAAGACCAAAAAAATAATAGGCAATCCGCAAATCACTTCCCGAGGATTCATCTATGTCAAGGAAAACTTTGATCTGGTAAACGCCACCAAGAGAGTGGTGGAAAAAGTTATTTATGAAAAAACTTCTCCGGAAGCCAGCATAAACTGGGATTATGTCAAAAACAATATCCGCGAATCCGTCGGGTCGTTCCTGTACACAAAAACCCAACGGAGACCGATGATTTTGCCGGTAGTCATAGAAGTATAAATAGATGGTAGCTGGTTAGCTTATAGAATATGAGAAACAAAAAACCCCGGCATATGCCGGGGTTTTTCAGACTTAGATAAGATTAGTATCTGTTTCTTTGTCCGTATCCTCCTCCACCGAAATCCCTTCTCGGGCGGCTCATCCTTCTTTTTTTATTGCATTCGTAGCAATAAATTTTTCCGTATGTTCCGTCTTCTTTAAGGGTCGGTTCAAAAGGAAGTTCTTTAATTTCCGCTCCGCATTCCGCGCAAGTTATGTTGAGCGAGGAAATGTCATGCATTTGCCTCTGCGGTCGGCTTCCGTTGTCTTGACCAAACATCAAAGTTTGTCACCTCTCTTTCTAGTTGTTGTTCCGATTATTCGGAACGCTTAACGGTGACTACTTTGATGCTTATCTAACTAAAAAACTTCTTTTTGCCTAGAATCGCGTAAAATATTCACCTTTTTAAAAGTTTTTCAGG
>CAYTRS010000036.1:0-5461 GCA_964440305.1 uncultured Bdellovibrionales bacterium | reverse complement strand
TCTCGCGGGTAAAAACAAAAAGATAAAGAATTTCCAAAATCGCCAAAGTATTCAAAAATATGAATATCAAAAACCAGATCTTTTGCCCCCTTCTTGCCGATTTCCACAAAGCCAAGACTTTCCAAGGGAGAGTCCAAATAATCACAAACAAGATAATCCATTGATTCTCGGCTAAAAAACTTCCCATATCCATATTATTTCAAAAAAAATTATAATTATTTATAAATATTAGCACAGCATTAAAATTGGAACAAACACACCCAGACTGATCGGGGTGCTTTTTCTTTTAATAAGTGTCGCTATTATGTTTCTGCAAGTTTAGAAAAATGAGCTTAGCATATTGGCCGCCTGCTGGGCGAATTTTTGGATTTTTTCCCATCTGTACAATCTTTTCTTCCAAGCGTAATAAGCCGGCGGAACAAGCAGAAGAAGCCAAAACCATTTAAAATAGCCGGAGATATCGATTTTTTCTCCGCCCATAACAGGGATTGAAAGAGCCGGCATATTTTCCGCTCCCAGGACAGTTTCTTTCTCCGGAACCGGATTTTCCCCTGAATAATTTTGATATCCTCCCCCGGAAACAAGTTCCACTTTGCTGGAGGCTTTCTTGCTTTTCACTTCAAAACCGTATTCATTATAACCCAAGGCCGAGGCCGAATGCTTGTATACGCCCGTTTGCGCAGGCGGACCGAAAAATAGCTGGTACTGGATCGTGGCTTTCTGACCCTTTTTCAGTTTTTCAATAACCCAAGAATATTCCGCCGCGACATTCCCGGAAGGGTCCTTGATTTTCTCCGTCACCAACAAATTAAACAAAGTATTTTTACCGGGATTCTTGACTGTAATTAAATAATCTGCCAAAGCTCCCATGGAAATCCTTGAATTTTCGCTTCTCGAAACCTCAAGTGAAGATCCTTCCTTCCAATAATCCCCGTCTTCAATAATAATAGTAGCCGGAAAGGCAATGCCAATACTCTCACTTTCATAATTATTTGAAAGATCCTTTTCCATAGTTTCGGTCCTTATTCCTGTTGAACTTTGAAGTTCCGTAATTTCCCTTGGAACATTTTCATCAAGTCGGACAGAAACGCTGAATGATCTTTCCTCCCCGGGCTTAAGTCCGGAAGCGGACCAATAATAATTTCCACTGTCATTCTGAGGTGAACCGTTAGTGTCAGAAAGATAGGATAAATATTTAGGAAAAGACAGCATCAATTCCGCATTATCGCATTTTGCTTTTCCGATATTTTTATATCTTATCATGTAGGAGAAGTTTTCTCCCGGCTCCACAGATCTCTTGTCGGCGCTTAACGAAATTTCAAGATCAGGATAACCAAAAATGACATTTCCCGTCCAATTACCGGCATTATTGACAATGCCAAATAGCCAGTTGTTACCGGTAATATTCGTGTTTACAAAATTGAAAGCGCTGGCAAAAGCATTAGCATTTCCAGTCTGGATGGAAGCGCTTTCAGAACTTTCAATTAAATTATTTCCCGAATTGGCATAGGAAGAGACATAATTGGAAACATCTTCCGCATAATTGCTGTTATAAACATCAATAACCTTGATCGAGTTGCTTTCATTTTCTTCATCCAAACTGCCAAATTCATATTCATACGCGGTGTTTTGCTCCCCTGTGTCTTTGTTCCAATTGATCACTTTCCCGATCCAGTTTCCGGAATTATTAATCAGAAGAAAGAACCAGTTATTTTTAATAATATTTGTATTTACCAAATTTACCGAACTGGCTTGAGAAAAAGCACTCCCTGTTTCAATACTGGCATCTCCGGATACATTATTCTCCGAATTGCCTCCCGTATTGGCGCCGGCATAAACAAAATTTTTAATATCCGACGCATAATTAATACTGACGATTTTGTCAAAAATCATTTTTCCAGCCGGAGTTTCCAAGAGTCCTTCACCGGGAACAATGAGATCGCCGGTCCAATTCCCGAAAATATTGACAATTGCGAATAACCAGTTGTTGCCTGTAATATTGGTATTGATGAGATTAACGGCACTGGCAATAGCGGAAGCATTTCCTGTTTCAATACTTGCATCTCCATCAATATTGGCAATCTTATTTTCTCCGCTATCCGCCAAAGCAGAAACATTGTTCTCAACTTTTTCCGCGGAATTAATATTGACAACAGTTATTTTTTCAAAATGTTCTTCGTTTTGTTCGTACAAATCTTTTGAATTTTCCAAAACAGAATCAAAGGCCTCCAAAAGATTGATGTCTCCTGCATAATCACCGCTGATGTTTTCCACCATTTCCTGACCGTTATCAGTATAAATATTAGTGTTGATTTCATTAACGGCAATAGCTTCCGAATTGGCATCCCCCGTTTCAATAACGGCATCCGCAATTTCTTCACTTGAACCTTCGGAAGATTCTTCCGACTGTTCACTATCTTGATTTTCATTATTTAAATCTTCCTCCGGCAAAATTTCGTTTTCTGCAACTTCTGTTTCTTCCTGAGAAATTTCGGAAGATTCCGTCTCCCCGACAATTTCATTTCCTCCGGTTACAGATTCCGCTTCCGTAACACTTGCGACTTCCTCCGCATTATTAATGCTCGTTATTTTAGAACAATAATCAATGAGGCATTGGCAATTTTCCGGTTGAGGCAGATCACAATCTT
This sequence comes from uncultured Bdellovibrionales bacterium, assembly GCA_964440305.1. Taxonomy (GTDB): domain Bacteria; phylum Patescibacteriota; class Minisyncoccia; order Moranbacterales; family JAKLHP01; genus CAYTRS01. The sequence goes on along the minus strand of CAYTRS010000036.1, from coordinate 2,813 downwards.
CCGATTTCAATTCATCACTACCTTCATCGTCACAGACACAATCATCTTCCTTAACATCCGCAGCAACCTCTGTTTGTTCGTTTGTTGATTCAGTATTTTCAACGAGTGTTTCTTCTGATGAATTTTCATCAGAGTCAGGAACAATTTCGCTGGATTCTTCATCAGCCTCAATTTCCTCATCTTTCACCGGTTCTTCTTTCACCTCCTCTGTTATTATTTCTTCTTCAATCACCTCCTCTTCGCCCTCTTCACTTTCAGAATTTTCAAAAGATTCGGAAATAATCGCTTCGCCCTCATCGGCACTTGAAATATGTGAGGTAAAAGCAATTTGATATGAAAAAGCGCTAAAAACAACAAAAAAAATAATTGCAGAAATAAAAAGAGAATTAAGCAGGTTTCCCAACTTTCTTTTTAATTTTTTTCCAAAACTCCTCTTTTTCATAATTTAAATCAAAATATTGATGTTATAAAATCCCAGACTTTTTCAAAAAAAGATTTCTCTTTATCATTTTCTGAAATAGGCTCAAATTCCTGGCTGTTTTTGATTTTAATTTCAGATGAAGCCTTTCCATTCTCCGATTCTTTTTTGATTTCCGCCGGTCCACTTCCTTCATATTTCACTTCCACAGATTCTCCATTAGTTTCAGCTCTGACTTGGGCTTTTATGCTATTTTCGCCTTCGCCGTTTACAATATTCACCGATTTTGCTTCTGCCTTGGCATCACCGGTTTCAATACTTCCCAAACCTTCAATTTTGTTTCCCCCGGTATTCGCCGTTGCGCCCACATTGTTTTCAATTTTTGCGCTGCAACAAAACTCCCCCCACGTGCCTAAGGCTAACAGCGGGAAAAATAAGACATATAAAATTTTTAAAAAATTTCTGACTATTTTCATTCCGCCCTCCTTTTTGTGAAAATTTTAGCTTCTGGTTTTCAGGCGGGGAAAAAATCCCCCGCCTGATAAACTTTTCCAAGCTAGTCTTAGCATCCGCAATTGGGTTGTCCAGCACACGGGCAACCAATTTTTACATTGGTGTTCACAAGATTAATTCCTTTTGCAGCTGATAATGCTCCGCCAGTATTAATCGTAGCGCAACCAGTATATGTGTTTGTGTTTTGTCCGGTGTATGAACCAGCCGCAACAGTATTTGCCACATTAATCGCCTTATTTGTCTGAGCTGAAGGTCCAAAACTCATTCCGGTCTTCAAGTTGGAGTTAATGGCATTAATTCCCATTACCGCCGAACCCGCACCTCCGGTTGTTATTCCAGCAGAACCAAATACATAGGCATTGCTATTGATTCCGGTCGTAGAAACTGCTGAAACTTCATTCGTTACATTGTATGCGCTGTTTGACTGCTCCGGACACGGACATGGATTGAATCCGCACATCCCGCAAAAAGCAAATGCTACGCTGGTGGTTAAAGCGAACGCAAAAACAACCGCTCCTAAAACCATAAATTTTTTCATTTTGTTTTCACCTCCCAATCTAGTTGAATCCCGTTTCCATTTTTGCACTAGCCGGCAAATAGCGTGATATACTTTTTATAATAAGCAAACTTGATCTAAACCCCCGTTTCCGGAGGGCGCGCCCCCTTTCCAAAAGGGGGCTTAAATTTTTTTGCCTATTTAAAAAGCTAACCGGCACACACTACCTAAAAAGTAGCAAATGCCGGTTGGCTTTCCATTAAAGAACTCCTACCCAAAGATAAGTTTTCCGGGAGGCTTGAAAAAAATCCCATAACCTATTTTTTCCAATAGAAAAACTGCAGCAAAATCCCTACAGTTCTCCTAAAAATTGTAATGTTTATTTTTCCTCCTGATTAATTATACAATAAAAATAAAAAAATGTTGCAGATAGTTATCCACAGTTTTAGGCTTGACAAAAGCAAAAATTGATGTTGTAAAAAATTCATTCCCAAAAACAAAACAAAAAGGCGTCATTGACTTCAGATTAAAAATGATGTTAAATTTAAAAACAAAAAAAGTTCTTTGAATCTTTCAATAAGGGAGGAAAAAAATGAAAAACGGACAGCCGATAAGCCTTTGCGGAAAAAGGGATGACATTATCATTCTCGCTTCACGCAAGATTCACGGAAGCATGAAGATTTCTGACGGAGAGGAAGGAAAAAATAACAGAGAAAATTTTAAAATAGCCTTCATCCCCAATTCAAGCCAGGCAAAGCTGATAGTTCCGAAAGTCATCCACAGCGCGGATATCGCGGCGGTGGGAAAAAATTCGCCTGAAGTGGTTGAAGACGTGGACGGCTTTATTACAACGGAAACAAAAACGTATATTTCGGTCACTTACGCGGACTGCCCTCCTGTAGCCCTATATGACAGAAAAAGAAAGGCGATATGCATTTTTCATTCGGGTTATGAAGGAACCTTGAAAGGAATTTCCTTCCGTGCCATTCAGATGATGCTGGACTTCGGCGCAAATTTGAAAAACATTGAAGCAGTAATCGGGCCCGCAATCTGCGGAAACTGCTACGAATACGGAATTGAGGGAGCCGAAAAATTCCAGAAGCATATGTTCTTCCTTAGGAAAAGCCGCAAGAAAGATAAAATCTTGGTGGATATTCCCGGAATAATCAGATATCAATTATCAAAATCCGGAGTCCTTTCGAGAAATATCTCGTCATGCGGAATATGCACTTACGAAAATACTGATTTGTTCTCAGCACGAAGGGAAAAATATCCGCTGGATAAAATCCAAGCAGGAATAATGGTAATCGGAATGATCAAATGATTTTTTTCGCAAAAAACAAAAAGCTCGACTGAAAAGCCGGGCTTTTTTCAACGAGAAAAATA
>CAYTRS010000035.1:0-5735 GCA_964440305.1 uncultured Bdellovibrionales bacterium | reverse complement strand
TCAAAAGCCAGATTCCCTTCGCGCCGTTTCTTGTTTTGGGAGCGCTGATTGCGATAGTTTTGCCGAAAATATGGCCGGATATCAGTTATTATTTATTTTTCTATTAACGAGTTAAGGGGTTAACGAGTTGGGCGATGTATGAAAATTACCAAATTTGAGGATTTAAATATTTGGAAAGATAGTCTGAGATTAACTAAAGAAATTTATGATGTTTCGTTTAAGGAAAAATTTTCTAAAGATTATTGTCTTAGGGATCAGATAAGGCGGGCAATTATATCAGTAAGCTCTAATATAGTAGAAGGATTTGAGAAGAATAACAATAATGAGCTTGTAAGATTTTTAAAAATATCAAAGGGTTCGACGGGAGAAGTAAGAAATCAGCTATACATTGCTCTTTCTATCGGATATATAACAAGAAATGAATTTAATGAAATAAATAAAAGATTAGAAGATCTTTCTAATCAAATTGGGAAATTCATTGTTTATTTGGAAAATAAAAAGAAAAATAAAGAATTTATAAAGAAATAATCAAATAACCCGTTAACTCTTTAACGCGTTAATAAATTAATAAATTTTAGATGAACTTTAAATCCGGTTTTACTCTAATAGAGCTTATTGTCATAATTGCCATCATCGGCATCATGACGGCGGTTACCATTGTTTCGCTGAATCAGGGAAAGACGGAAAAGCAGCTGGAAGTCGCCGGACGTGAAGTTGCCGCGGCCATCCGCGAAGCGCAAAGCAATGCATTGAACGGGAAGGTAATAGATCCCACAAAAATTCCCTGTGCACATGGATTTTGGGAAGGAGGAGGCAATGGGTATAATTTACATTACTACGATATGACATCAGGAACTTGTGAATATCATAACGGAAATAATTATGCAGTTTACGATCTTAAAAATGGAGTTACGTTTAGTGAGGGAATAGCTCCTTTTTATTTTTCTGTTCCATTTGGAAACTTTTCTGTTTCAAGTCTTGTTTCAATAGAACTTACAAAAGACGGATCGGATTATTATGTCTGTGTTTGTCCGGGCGGACAAGTGAAAGAAAGCAAGACTGCTTGCAGTTGCACCTAAAATAACAATAAATATAAATGCAAAAAAGGCTACTTTTAAAATTAAATAACAGAAAAGGGTTTTCCATCGGAGAAGTTCTAATCGCGGCTTTTGTTTTGACCGTCGGGATCGTGGGAACCTTGGGGCTTCTGGTTTCCAGCACAAACCATTGCATTGACGCGCGAAAGCAAGTGATAGCTTCAAAATTGGCGGAAGAGGGAATTGAAATAGTTAGGAACTTAAGAGATACTAATATTGCTAGGAGCAGGACAGCTTTTGAATATTATTTTCCTATCGCAGATAATAATAGTTGTATAATAGATGCAAGCAGTCATCCTAATATTGGTTCACTTGAACCGCCTGTTGGATATTGTCAATGCTACCTTCCTCAGGGTGATTGTCTAAATTTTGGCGATGAAATTGATCACAAGACGCTTTATGAAATAGATGATATTAATGCCTTATGGGCAGGAATTTATATTCATCCACTTTCACTTATCACTCCGAGTGCTGTTCCAACCCCATTTAAAAGGGTTATTATGTATGATTACGATGGTACAGATAGAAATAATTCAAGTTATGTGAAGGTGCAAAGCGTAGTTGTTTGGGGGGAATCTTTTCCTGGAACAAATTTTGACGATTTGCATAGTCACTTTTCAGAACTTTGCAATACCAGTTCAAAATGTGTTTATGCGGAAACGATTTTAAGGAAGATGTAATTATAAACTATTGAAAATGTCATTCTAAGTTTAGTGGAAAATTTGTTAAAAAATATGAGTAAAAAAGGATTTACGTTACTGGAGATTGTAATTGCAACTTTTATTTTTTCACTGATTATGGTTGCAGTTTCACAAATTTTTGGAAGTCTTATTCTGGGATATAAAAAGGCTAGGATGTCGCAGCAAAACATTGAAATTGCCCAAGGGCTTATTAATGAAATATCAAAAAAATTGAGGACAAGCAGTATAGTAAGTTGCAACGATGCGGATTGTCCTACTGACTATCCAGCGAATAAGTTTAAAAAATTCAGATGGATTAATTATTCAACAAATGAATGCGGAGAATATGAATTTGATGACGTAATAAAGGTTATAAAGTCAAGACTCTATAGTCCTAACGCATCAGAAACTGATCCAGTTTTAGCCTGTAGAAGCGGATCTTTAATTGCAGGGAGTGAGAAGATATTATCAAGAATGTCAGATGCCCGATTTAATACATATGCCTCCAATAATATAGATGATCCGGCTACTCCGTTACCAAATAATGAAAAACGAGCGGGAAAGATTATCTTCATGTTTAAAATTTGCAATACGGATGATTGCGATACTCCTTCAAATCCGCATGACGAAATTTGGGTTCAAAGTACAGTATCTCTCCGCGATTATGAGGTTTCGGGAGTAAAATTTTAGCGGTAATTTACAATTTTCAAACAATTTATATTTTTTCAATTTATCAAATGCCTAAAACAAAGAAAAATAAAAATTTATTCAAAAAAGGTTTTTCCGTCGGCGAGGTTCTGATTGCGGCTTTTGTTTTGACCGTTGGAATTGTGGCGGTGCTGACGCTTCTGGTTTCCAGCATCAATCATCTCATTGACGCGCGGAAAAACATCGTCGCCGCGAAATTGGCGGAAGAAGGAATTGAGTTGGTGAGAAATATGAGAGACAACAACGCTGTCACTTCCGGATGCAGTGCTTTTGCTAACACCGGATCTTGCAAACAATTTCCGGCAATAAACAGGAATAATTGCAGAATTGATTATGGTGAAGGAGGCTTGTCTTGTGATAGTGCTCAAGATAAAAATTTATGCATGGACAGATGGGGAAGATATTATCATGATCCCGGCGCTTGCAGGCATAGTACGGATTTTCAGAGGATAATAATAATTGATTATAATCCAAGTAATAACCACACCGACAAGGAACTTGTTGTGACAAGCATAGTTTCTTGGAACGGTTCAGAGCTTCCCACAAACATTAATGATTGCAAAACCAGCTCCAAATGTGCCTATGCGCAGGCGACGCTGAGAGATGTCTGGTAATTGGAAACTAAGAGCGAAGAGCTAAGAACTAAAAGCAATAAAAAAGTAATAATTTAGTAAAATGTTGAAAAAGATTCAAAACAAGCAGGGGTTCACCTTTCTGGAAGTGATTGTGGCGGTTTTCATATTTTCCATAATCATGCTGGCGGTTGCGAATATTTTTTCCAGTTCCGCGTCGGGCTACAAAAAGGCGAAAGCGGCGCAAAAAAACATTGAAGCGGCGCAGGCGGTCGTGAATTTTATGGTAAAATCATTGAGGACAAGCAGCGTGGTCAAATGCGGGGGAGCAGATTGCCTTGCCGGCGGAATGTATACCAGCATAAGAATTTTTGACTATTCGCAAACCAAATGCTACGACTTTAAATTTGAAGATAAAAAGCTGAAACTCGGGACAATTTCTGAAACGGATAAGGATGGCTGCATGGGTTATGGCGGTTCAATAAGCCACATTGGTTTGCTTGAAGCTGACAGCGCTTATTTCACCGTCATTCCTTCCTCTTCCGGCATCGTGGGGAAAGCGACCATTTCAATGGAAGTTTGCGGAAATGGGACGGGAAATTGCGCGGCGAATCCCAAAGACAAAGTGAATATCCAGTCAACTGTGTCGCTTCGGGATTATGAAGTTTCGGGAGTGGAATTTTAACAAGCGATACGAATGACACGAATTGCATGCGAATGATACGAAATAAATTGGATATTCGCGGCATTCGCATGTATTTGTAGATTAGTGTCGCTATATAAAAATTTAAAAATTAATGAAAAAATCTATGGAAAAAATGAAAAAAATGAAGCTCAAAATCTCCAAAGGGTCGGTTTTGGTGTTCAGCCTCATTGTGCTTTCAATGATTCTGGTCATGGCGCTGGGAATCAGCGCGGTGACGATCACTGAAAGAAAAACCGCCAGCGGAACCGGAAAATCCATCAAGGCGTTTGAAAACGCAGAGAGCGGGGTTGAAGAAGCTATATACGCTATCAAAAATTCTGTCCCGCCCAATAATATAACGGCAAGATTGAATGATGGTAATTTCTGTAATAAGGTTTTTACGGAAAGCGGAGGAGTATATACCTGCTCTGATGGTTATAAAATTATGTTTTTGGATGAATTAGGATCGATATTGCCGTCTAATGGTGATATTAATGAAATTGCCAGCATCAAATCCGTCGGGACCTATTCCGACACCGTCCGCGCTGTTGAAACCGCCTGGGCGGCGACAGCAACAGGGGGAATAGTGGGAGGGTGTGTTGTTAATGGAAGTACGGATACGATAGTAACTGGATTTAATTGGGGTGAAGGATGTAAGTCAGAAGGGACAACACTTATTGATGACTGCAGAGAAGTTGCGACATCAACTGATTATGAATGTGGCACATCTGCTTATGCGACCTATCACGCGTGTATTTGCGTAAAGGTTTTATAATACATAATACAACTGCAGGGACTTAGTCCCTGCAGGATTGTTTTTTTTGCCGCCCTCCTAAGGCCGCCCATTGTTTGAATCTGGGCGGTTTTTGTAATATAATATTTAATATTCGTAGGGACTTAGTCCCCGCAGCTAATTAGATGGATAAAAAAGAGGTTAAAAATAGAATAGAAAAGCTTCGGAAGGAAATTGACCGCCATCGCTATGCTTATCATGTCCAAGACAAGCCGGAAATTACGGACGAAGTGTATGATTCCCTGATGCGAGAGCTGAGAGAGCTAGAGGAGAAATTTCCGGAGCTTAAAAGCCCGTATTCTCCGACGCAAAGGGTGGGAGGAGCGCCTTTGGAAAAATTTGAAAAGGTCCGCCACAAAGTCCGCCAATGGTCCATTGACGACTGTTTCGCATTTTCCGAATTGAAAGAATGGGAGGAAAAAGTTAAAAGAATCTTGTCTAAAAAGCTACAAACTACAAACTACAAGCTAGATTACTGTTGTGAACTTAAAATTGACGGACTGAAAATAATTTTGACATATGAAAATGGGATTTTCAAGCAAGGCGCGACGAGAGGCGACGGAGTGATTGGGGAAAATGTGATCGCGCAGCTCAAAACCATCCAAAGCATACCTTTGAAATTGGATGATGGAATTGATCTGATTGCGGTCGGAGAAGGTTGGATGAAAAAAAGCGATCTTTTGAAAATAAACAAAATTCGCGAAAAAGAAGGACAACCGCCTTTTGCCAATTCACGAAACGCCGCCGCCGGTTCAATCAGGCAGTTGGATCCGAAAATAACCGCCGAAAGGAGATTAAGTTCGTTTATATATGATATAGATGAAATAAAATTTCCAATTTCCAATTTCCAATTTCCAAAAAAATTACAAGTTCAAAAGCACAAAACGCAAACAATTTATCAGTTTCCCGAAACTCAGGTGGAGGAATTAAAGTTATTGGAAAAACTGGGCTTCAAAGTTAATCAAAATTACAAATATTGCAGAAATATCAATGAAGTTGAAAAATTTTTTGAAAGCTGGGAAGAAAGGAAAAACAAGCAGGAGTATGGAATTGACGGAATCGTGGTGAAGGTAAATTCCAAAAAAATTCAGGACATTCTCGGATACACCGGAAAATCTCCGCGCTGGGCGATTGCCTATAAATTCATTCCGGAAAAAGTGACGACTGTCGTTGAAGATATTAAGGTTCAAATAGGCCGAA
>CAYTRS010000034.1:0-6118 GCA_964440305.1 uncultured Bdellovibrionales bacterium | reverse complement strand
TTGGACGAGAATCTTGAATTTCTGGGCATGGTCAAAGGCAAATGCCCGCAGGGGACATACAAGAAATAAGTCAACAAGCAGAGCTGAAGATGTTTAATATCGGAAAAAAAGAACTGAAAATTTTGAAAGGTCTCAACACCCCGCAGAAAATCCAGGACTTTCTCAATAAAATGAGATTTAATTTTGAGGAAAAGGGAGAGACCAATCTTTCTCCCATGGCGGTGCTTGAGAAAAAAACCTGCCATTGCATTGAAGGGGCGGCATTGGCCGCGCTCGCTTTCAGGGTTAACGATCAACCCCCTCTCATAGTCGACCTCAAAGGAAATGCGATTGATTGGGATCATGTCGTTGCCGTTTTCAAAAAAGACGGAAAATGGGGCGCGATATCAAAAACGAACCACGCTGTTCTCCGTTATCGGGAGCCGGTTTATAAATCCGTTCGGGAATTGGTAATGAGCTATTTTCACGAATATACTGATTCAAAAGGAAGAAAGAATTTGCGAAGCTATTCGCGTCCGTTGAATCTCAAAATATTTGACAAGCGCAATTGGATGACTACGAAAGACGATCTTGATTATCTTCCGGATTATCTAGACAGTCTGAAACACTTTCAGATTTTAAACAGAAAACAGATCCGCAATTTGAGGCTTGCGGAAAAGATTGAAATCAAAGCCGGAAATATTATTGAGTGGAAAAAAATTCGGAAACGAAAAAAGCCAAAAGCTGCCGGAAAAAAGCAAGATAATATTTTTCAGTGCTGAAAATTAATTTGCTACGAATTACTTGTGAAAAAACATCCCGTTTTCGGGATGTTTTTTGAAATTATTAGCTCATTTTCTTGTATTATTTAAGCCGGATATAAAAATAAAACTAATTACAAGCATTAAGAAGCTTATCAATTTAAGCAATAAAACTAACAATTAATTCAAGCATAAAAATATGAGCAAATATATAGACGGGTTTGTTCTTCCCGTATCAAAAAATAAACTACAGACATACCGCCGGATGTCGCAAGGAATGGGGAAGCTTATGAAAAAATACGGAGCGCTGGAGTATATTGAAGCGGTTGGAGACGACCTTAGTCCGAGAATGATGGGAAAGATGAAATTCGTGAAATTTCCGCAAATGGCAAAGGCCAAGGCCGGAGAAAACGTCATCTTCTCCTTTATCGTTTTCAAGTCTCGCGCCCATCGCGACAAGGTAAACGCCAAAGTGATGAAAGATCCGATGATGAGCGATCCGAAGTGGAAAAACAAGCCGATGCCGTTTGATATGAAGAAAATGGCTTATGGCGGGTTCAAGGTTTTTGTTGAAGAATAATTATTAAAAAATACGTAAGTATATGAAAAAGAAGAAGATGTATCCGGTTGTCCATTTTGAGCTGCCGGCCAATGATCGGAAGCGCATTGCTGATTTTTATGCCAAAGTTTTCGGATGGGAAACAGAAATGCTGGGGAAAGAATACGGATACTATGTTATGGCTATGACCGCCGAATCAGACATGAAAGGTCCGAAAAAACCGGGCACGATAAACGGCGGCTTTTATGAAAAGACGGCTGATATGCCGGAACAGCATCCTTCAGTGGTAATAAGCGTGGATGACATTGAGGAACACATGGAAACAATCAAAGAGGCTGGCGGCAAAGTATTGGGCGAGCCGATGGACATTCCCAAAGTCGGGAAATATGTATCATTCGTAGACTCGGAAGGCAATCGCCTAAGCATCATGCAGCCGTTAAAAATGTAATTGTTAACAAATGTAAATATATGTACGTGCAGAGAATCACACCGAACCTTTGGTTTGACGATAAAGCTGAAGAAGCGGCGAATTTTTATGTTTCCATCTTCAAGAATTCCAGAGTTAAAGACATATCCCGCTATCCAAAATCTGCTGAAGCGGTTTCCGGAAAAAAGGCCGGAAGCGTTATGACTGTTATTTTTGAAATTGAGGGGCAGGAATTCGTGGCGCTTAACGGCGGTCCGGATTTCAAATTTTCCGAAGCGGTTTCATTTATTGTAAACTGCAAAAACCAGGAGGAGGTTGATTATTATTGGAACAAGCTTAAAGAAGGCGGAGACGAAAAAGCTCAAATTTGCGGATGGCTCAAGGACAAGTTCGGATTATCCTGGCAGATAGTTCCGGAAGCTTTGAATGAAATGATGCAAGACAAGGATCCGGAGAAATCGGAAAGAGTCATGGAAGCCTTGCTTAAGATGAAAAAAATAGATATTGAAGTCCTGAGGAAGGCCTATGAACGATAATAAATTTTAAAATATTGTCCTGCTTTTGGCGTAGCCTGATTCGTTGCGTATTACCAATAATTAGTGCTATAATAAATCAGACACGAACAGCAGGCAATAATAGCGTAGTCGAACTTTTCTTTGCATTGCGGCAGTGTTTACATAACTAATTATTCTACATAACCATGGAACAAGGAAAAATTTCTCGAATAATGAGAGATCGCGGATTCGGTTTCATTTCCCGCGAGGGTCAGGACAAGGATCTATTCTTTCACTCAAAAGAGCTTCAAGGAGTAACCTTTGAAGAGCTGAAAGAAGGCGATAGCGTCCAGTTTGAAGTAAGCGAAAGCCCCAAAGGGCCGAATGCTACCAAAGTATCAAAAGTCTAGCATTGCTCAAATATTCAAGAAACCTCCCGCTTAAACAAGGGAGGTTTTTGTTTTTGGCAATTTAAAGCCAATGGATAACATCAATTTTCTGTGATATCATGAAGGCGTAAAAATAAAATAAAAAAAATATGGAAAACCAAAATATTGTTCCAGAAAATAAGAAAAAATCTCACAAAGCTTGGATTATAATCATTGTTGTTGTGATTCTTGTTTTTTCTTTCGGACAATTTCTTCCGTCTCTTGTTCCAATGGCCTGGATTAGTTTGCGTTCCGCCCTTACGGGAAACGATTCTGACAAAAAATTTGAAGAGATGATAGAATCAATCAAACCTACCCCAGAAAGGCAATATCAATTCCATAATCCATCAGATGAGGTGCGGAAAAGAACCATTGACTGCCTGAAATTTGTCGCTTTCCAGAAGGAGCTCCCTATTGTCAATCCGATTTGCCTTAATCTCTACCGCACTTCTCCCGAAGAGATCAATAAAAAAGTGGCAGAAGGAAATGAGAAAAACGATCGCGTTATCATTTATGGAGAAAATATAATTTGGGACGCGCCGATTATCAAAGATAGCGCTAAACCCGGCTGGGATTTGGGGAAAGCTATCTATGAAAGCGCTAAATTCAACGATCAAATAACAATCCCTCAGTTTCTTAGGCTTTATGGTTTTTCAAATGTAAGCTTTGTGAATGAGCTCACTCCCAATAATAAATATCCCATGGCTGGCCTTTATTTCCGTCTCGGCGGCGAAGAAGAAGTAAAAAGGGTTTGCAACCGCAAAGGAGAGCCGGACGCGGCCGGCTGCGCTCTTGGCATGTGGTCAACGATGGTTCCGCAAAGCGTTATGGGGGAAAAAATGTCACTTTCCAACCAGAAAGTCTGGCGCATAAGCGATAAAAAAAATCCTGACTATCTGACTTTTGATTATAAATGGCCGGAAAATTGCTATGCCGATAAAGTTATTCTTCATGAAACAGCTCACTTATTTCTTTACGCTTTAAGAGTTAGCAACTTTTCTGACGCGTTAGTGGCAAGTCGATATTTCAATGAACATCAGGCGGAAACCGTAGCTATTTTGAGTACCAACTTGGTTTGTGGCGAGGGAACGGTGGGGAATTTCCGCACTAAGGACGACAAAAAAATGAGCCTGTTTGAATTTAATTCCATTTATCCTCCGACCAAAATGGGTTCTGCTTGGCCGGATTTGCAAAAAACTTGCCAGCTGGGACTTCTCAATGAGTGGAATGTTTTTATGGCCAAGGGTAATCTGGAAACGCAGTTCCCAGCCTTCATTAGTTCTCTGAAAAAGTGGATGGGAGAAGGAAAAACGATAAGCGACGACGAGAGCTTCTTTGATTTTATAATTCAACTGAGAAATGATCCGAATGCCAAAAATTCTCTTCAGTATCGCAACTGCCAGTATTAAATAAAAAAAAGTTTTCTGTAAAAATTAATAAAAAATAAAATGGAAACAATAAATTCTTCCGAGGCGGCGCCAAACGCTCCGGCAGCTAAAAAGGAAGGCAGTAAGAAAAAAATAATAATTATTATAATGGCTGTGTTGGTAGCGCTATTATCCGTAAGCGCAATTATTTATTTTATCTTTTTTAAATTGAAAAATAACGAGGTCGATTTAAGAAAACCCGATGTTAATACCGCAAGATTCCCCGACATTATTCCTGGCTCAACCGTATCGGAAACTATTTCTGCCAAAAAAGGAGGTCAAATCAGTGCGACTAACTCTGCGGGTGTGAAGGTTACCATTGATATCCCGGCGGGTTCTTTGGATAAAGATACGGAAGTTACTATAGATCCAGCCGAACCGGCCGATGAAGATAGCGATAATCCAGACGAAGGAGATGATAACAACTCGCCGGAAGATGAGCCAGCAGACGAACCAGCGGACGACGAGCCAGCAGATGAACCCGGAGACGAACCAGCGGACGACGAGCCAGCAGATGAACCAGGTGATGAACCAGGTGATGAACCTGGAGATGATATTGGTGACGAACCGGGAGATGATGATACAACAGAACCGCCAGATGGCGGGTTTCCTTTCGGCGGTTTTGTGATCGGTCCGACTACTTTAGTTTTCAATCCATCCGCTACAATAACATTTAGTTATCCCAGAGGCAGAAGAATAACGCCCGGAGCAGAAATAATCATCCTTGTCAATAGGAATGGGGGAAGCAGTGTTATTCCCACTACTCCATCAGGCGATGGATCTTTCGGTGGTCCAATTGGAGGAGGCGGGGCTGCTATTCCAGATGATTCTTCTGATAATGGAGGAGGCGGTGGCGGTGATTCTACTGGCGGCGGAGAGGGTGGCGGCACTACTGGCGGAGTAGGCGATCCTGCTAACAATGCGGCGATTGCTTCTGGAGGTAAATGCTCTCCTGAATTTTTGGAAGCCATAAAAGGCGAGAAGGACTTTGCTGAAGGAGCGCCGGGACATGCGGCTTATGATGCAGCTCTGCGCGATTGCTTGGAAGTAGATAAGCTCAAGGAACAATGCGAAAATAATCCCATCGTGTTGCGCCGAAGGCATTTTGAAACCAGAATAAATATAGCCGAAGACTTAGACGTCGAAGTAGCGAAAGAATTGAAAAATCTTCTAGCTTCCTGCGTGGCGAAGTATAATATTATGAATCAAGGAGTATATGTTGAATCGGGCGTTCAAACAAGTGTCAGTATAGATGCCAGCCTTTGCGGATATATTGACGATGAATGGAAAGGAACCTATTCCTACTCGATGATAGTTACAGGAGGAGGCAGCGGGTCTTGTATAGGAACAGAAAGTTTTCGGCTTCCATTCGGAGGAGGATACTTTGTTGCGGGAGTTCAGTGCACGAATACAGCAACAATTCTTGGGCGTACCATATCAGTTCCCGGCGGCGGCTTTGCTGTTACCGGAACATTTATCGAACCGTCGAGAGTAGTTTTGAACCTTTTCGGAGAATATATCGTAAAAGATACGACGATAACCTTGAAGGAAAAAAATTGCATAGATAATGCATACCCTGATGTTCCTCCACTTCCTTCTAATGATGAAATTCCTCTTGTTCCGATTAGAAAGCCATAAGGTTATAGTATTACATATTAAACTTAAACTAAGCTGAAATCCGGTAAAGACCGGTTGACGTTTTTATTTTGCCTAAAAATTATACCATGCTCAAACTTGACCAAATGTAAATTTCATACTAATCTTTCCGATTGGTTCTTTGGCAATTTTCGTTGATGATCACCATTAAAAAAGGAGGCAGAAAATGGCTATTAATTTTGAAAATATGAATGAATCGACAAGGGAGTTTCTGGCTAGATTATTGGAAGTTTCTATTTTCGGAAGTTGCTATGATTTTGCAGTTGCATTATATCGCGGACTCAGCTGGCCTATTGTGGGCTTAACGGATGGCGTGGAAATTGTCCATGTCGGTGTCAAGTCTCCCGAAGGTAAAATATGGGATGGGCGTGGAGAAGTTTCCGAAGA
>CAYTRS010000033.1:0-6406 GCA_964440305.1 uncultured Bdellovibrionales bacterium | reverse complement strand
TGGGAAGGCTGACTTCCATAAATCTTTCGTAGTTTCCCATGTCCTGGTCGGTTTCATCTCCATCGTCCAAAACAAAAACTTCCCCGTGTTCAGTGGGATTCATCGTTCCGGCGTCAACATTTATGTATGGGTCTATCTTAAGTGCTGTGACATTGTATCCCCGCGCTTTGAGGATAGCGCCGATTGAAGAAGTGGTTATTCCCTTTCCCACCCCGCTCATTACCCCCCCGATGACGAATATATATTTATTATTTTTCATACTTAATAAAAAACCGCCCCTATTGATGTCACGGCTTGAAAATTTAAATTCGAAATTAGAATATCGAAATTCAAAACAACGTCAAAACTATAATTTTCAAATTTTTAAAACATTTGGATTTTGAAAATTTTTATTTGTTTCGTATTTCGTATTTCGAAATGTACAATACTTATTCCTCCTCTATCTCAATAATTATCTTCGCTTTAATTCCGCCAGTAAATTGAACCTCAACTTTCCTCTCCCCTACCTCCCTAATGTTTTCCTTGAGGATTATATTTTTTTCTTTAATATCAAATCCTTTTGCCTGCAGTTCTTTTTTAATCTCCTCTTTTCCGATTGAGCCGAAAAGCTTGCCCTTCTTCGCTTTTCCTTTTATCTCTATTTTAACCCCGTTCAATTTTTCTGCAAGTGCCTTGATTTTTAAAGCAGCTTCTTTTTCTTTCTGCTCTTCCCCTTTTTTCTTTTCTTCAGTCTCTTTTATCTTTGCCGGAGTGGCGATTTCTGCCATTTTTTTGGGAAGCAGGAAATTCCTGGCATATCCTTCCGCTACCTCCTTAATTTCGCCTTCTTTGCCCAAATTCGGCACATTTTGAATCAAAATAATTTTCATATCCGATTTAATTAATTTAAAAAAGCTCGTATGCTTATAAATCAAGTATATTCCGAAACCCTTCATTTAATCAAGCCTGTTTTGATCCTTCAGACATGCAGAAATATCCCAAGGCCAAAGACGCCAGAGTTCTGAAAATATCAGGATCTTTTATTTTCTGACTTCCTATCTTTTTGGAAATTGCTATCGCGCAGATTATTTCCAGAGGGCTTTTAAATGAAACAAAAATAAAATAATGTTCAGTTTCAAAAAATTCACCACTTTTTTTGATTATTAAATCATTTTCTGCTTTCAGAGAAGCTTTTTTTCCGCCCCTTATCTCTTCAAGGGTCTCTTTGGTTTCTGCGTTGATAAACCTTATTGTGAAATTAGTGGATTTGCTAAAAATAGTTATTGCTTCAATGATTGACTCGTATGGATTTTTTCTATTTCCGAAATATGATCTTTGTTTGGGAATATTAATAGCTATGTTTTTAATGATATCAAGCTTTCGATTCGCTTCTCCGATGTAAAGGTATGAATTGGTCAAATCCTTGTTCATAAACTTTGCTTCATGCTGTATCTTTATTTTTTCTTTCAGTTTCTTGACAAGCTGGCTTTCTCTTGCCAAAAAGAGAATAAAAGCGTAAGTAAGCAGAAAAAGTAAAATAAGCTCTTCCAGATTCTTTTCCGAAAGAGCGTAAAAATTTTTTTCGATGAGTTCCGGCGTGAAAACCGCCAGAATGAAAATTGCCAGGTAGATCCAAAACATAGAAATCTAAGAGTGAAGAGTTAAAAACTAAGACTTAAAATCAGACATTAAGAAATTAATTTATTGCAGTATTCTTTTAGTTCCTGTCCGATATCTGGCCTGTCAAAGGCATATTTCAGCGTAGCTTTAAGGTAATTAAGCGGATCTCCGGTTGTTAGCCACTCCCCATCCTCAACCTTTTTAGCCAAAAATATTCCTCCATTTTTAACATAGGTTTTAATGGCATCAACTATCCACAATTCATTGTCTTTTCCGAGACTTGTTTCCTTAAGGATGTTTATGAAATCCTGATCTAAAATCATTCTTCCAAAATCCGCGAGTTGCGAAGGAGCTTCTTCAATTGACGGCTTTTC
Organism: uncultured Bdellovibrionales bacterium; assembly: GCA_964440305.1. Classification (GTDB taxonomy): domain Bacteria; phylum Patescibacteriota; class Minisyncoccia; order Moranbacterales; family JAKLHP01; genus CAYTRS01. The sequence goes on along the minus strand of CAYTRS010000033.1, from coordinate 4,433 downwards.
AATAATGTCTTCTATTTCATCCGTTCCTTCCCTAAGCTTTACAATTCCATATCGGTTTACTATTTTTTGGGGAACTTCTTGCACGCCAATCATAAGTTTCCCCCTTTTTTCATAATCATCAACCATTTGCTTAGTGAAAGAAACTTTTGATTTTACTAAGTCATCTCCCCAGGCAAACACGAACGGCTCATCGTCAACCAAGCTGGCGGCGGAAAGTACCGGAGTTCCGTTTCCGTATGGACCTTTTTGACGGATATAAATAAAATTAGCCATATCAGCTATTCTTTTTATTCTTTCCATTAGTTCTGTCTTTCCGTTTTTTTCTAGGTCGTCTTCCAAAGCCGAGCTTTTATCAAAATGGTCTTCCAGGGGCTTCTTGTCCCATTTAGTGACTAAAATTATGTCTTGTATCCCCGCTTCTACTAATTCCTCAACAACCAATTGAATTATAGGCTTGTCTACAATCGGAAGCATTTCCTTGGGCATTGATTTTGTTGCGGGAAGAAGCCTTGTTCCAGATCCGGCTACTGCGATAATCGCTTTTTTAATCTTTTTCATATTTTTACTTATAGAATAATTATTATATATTATTTTAAGCTAGATTACAAGAGTCTCTTTTTTGCAATTTCCTTGAGTTCCGCGTTAAAATCCGCGACGGCTTGGTCAATAAGCAGGTCAAAATTTTTCGTTATTCCCTTATTTTTGACGATATTTCCGGCCTCAAGAAGCGAATCAAATGTTCCGGCATCCAGCCACTCCCCTTTTAGTTTTTCTACTCTAAGTTCACCCGTTTTCAAATATTCATTGTTAATGTCGGTTATCTCAATTTCCCCTCTGGGAGAAGGCTTTAAGTTTTTTGCTATCCCGACCACCCTGTAGTCATAAACATACGCTCCGGTTACGGCAAATTTGCTTTTGGGCATAGACGGTTTTTCTTCAATGGAAACCGCTTTTCCGCTTGCGTCAAATTCCACTACTCCGAACCTTTCCGGATCCGGAACTTCCTTCGCGAAAACCAATCCTCCGGATTCAAACTTCCTGATTGACCTGCTCAAGTCGTCTTCGAAAATATTATCCCCCAGAATCATCGCTACATTATCCTCATCAATAAAATTTTCTCCCAAAATGAAAGCTTCGGCAAGGCCTTTGGGAATTTTTTGCACTTCAAAAAAGAGGCTGATACTGTGCTTTTTAAAAAGCGAACCCAGGAGATTCAGAAACTGTCCGCTGTGGTCCGGCGCAACGATAATCAAAATCTCGTCTATTCCGGCTTTAATCAAAGTATTGATCGGATAAAAAATCATCTGCCGGTCATAGATCGGCAAAAGTTGCTTTGATGTTGTCGCCGTCAGCGGAAACAATCTCGTCGCCGTTCCTCCAGCCAAGATTATTCCTTTAGTCTTTTTCTTAGGCATAATCACTTTATGCTTTTATAAATCGGAAATTTTTTGCAAAGGGACATTACTTCCTTGCGGAGTTTCGCAAGGACTTTTTTGTTCTTGCGGTTTCGGATAGCTTCATTTATCCAGCTTGCGATCAGTTTTATTTCTTTCTCTTTCATTCCTCTTGTAGTCACTGCCGGAACGCCGATGCGAATTCCGCTCGGATCAAAAGGACCGCGCGGATCGTCAGGAATCATATTTTTATTAAGCGTAATTCCGATTTCATCCAAAACATTTTGCGCTTCTTTTCCGGTTACTCCAAAACTTCCGAAAACGTCAACCAAAACCATATGATTGTCTGTTCCTCCGAACATCAGTTTAAACCCGTAATTCTTCATTTCTCTTTCCAAGACTTTGGCGTTTTTGAGAACTTGCTTGGCATAAGCTCTGAAAGACGGTTTCAATGCTTCTCCAAAAGCGACAGCCTTGGCAGCGATGTTGTTCATATGCGGTCCGCCCTGAAAACCAGGAAAAGCGGCTTTGTCTATCTTTTCTGCAAATTCTTTTTTGCAAAGGATCATCCCACCTCTGGGTCCACGGAGCGTTTTGTGGGTTGTAGTGGTGACAATGTCAAAATACGGAACGGGATTGGGAATGGCTTTTCCTGCAATAAGTCCAGCGATGTGGGCGATGTCAATCATGGAAATTGCTCCAACTTTCTTGGCAATAGCCTCAAATTTTTTGTAATCAAGCTGTCTTGTATAAGCGGAAAATCCGGCCAAAATCATCTGTGGCTTTTCCTTGATTGCCATCTCTTCAAGTTTTTTGTAGTCAATGAATCCGGAAGCATCAGTTTTGTATCTTATGAAATTATAAATTTTTGCGGAAAGCGTTACCGGATGGCCGTGAGTCAAGTGTCCGCCATGGGAAAGATCCATTCCCAGAACCTTGTCTCCAGGTTTCAAGACCGCGCTATAAGCGATCATATTGGCCGGCGCTCCGGAAAGAGGCTGGACATTCGCATATTCCGCTCCGAAAAGCCTTTTTGCCCGATAAATTGCGATTCTTTCTACTTCGTCGGTATATTTTTGTCCGCCGTAATATCTTTTTCCGGGATAGCCTTCGGAATATTTGTTGGTGAAAACGGAACCGAGTGCTTCCAGTACGGCTTCGGAAACATAATTTTCGCTGGCAATAAGCTCCATTCCTTCCTGCTGGCGTTCCAGTTCCCCCATGATGGATTTCCAAACAGCCTTGTCTTGTTTTTGGATATTCTTGTAGTTCATAATTTTGAAAAAATAAAAAATTATTCAGAAAGCATTTTTTCAATTTTATTCTTAACTTTTAGTTGAATAGCTATAGGATTTTCCAATTCAATGCTCGCATACTTGGGAAAATAGGACAAATATTTTTTCACGTAATCTATTTCTTTTAAATTTATCATATAATGGCTTCCGCAAAGCTTAATTGCCCGTAAAAATGAGTGCAAAAAGTTTACTTTAGAGGAAATGTGGCAACAGCCGATTGGATATTTCGCAACAAGGTCCATGATTTGATTATAGATGCTCTTGTTTATGCTTAAAATTTTTTCCAAATGAGTAATATCCAAACAAATTCCGGCGTACTTTTTAAGATTATTTTCATCCATAAAGCGATATGCATTTTCAATATATATCTTGTTGCGATATTTTTGAAAAACCGGAACATCGGAATGTTCTTCATGGATATTGAAAACTTCCGATTGATATTTTTCGCAGAGCATTTCTATTTCCCATTCCTCCATATCATCCCGTAAATGAACGTGCGGAATTTTTTTGACAGGAGTTTTTTCCAACAAATTATAAAATTCTTTTCTTTCTTTTGCTTTTAAAAAAGTCGGGAAAAGGGCGATTTCGGAAATATTGAATTTTATCAGTTCTCTTGTTTTTTCCCGCCAGTCCGATCCGGGTGTGGTCGTCAGACCTAGTAATATTTTTGCAGTTTTCATTAGTTATTCCATTATATCCTTTCTAGGAATGATAGTATATTTCTCGCTAAAGGGCAAAATAAAACCGGCTAATTGCTTATAATAAAGCCTAAGCCGGTTGTTATGATAGGAACTTTTTAGATGGTTTATTTTATTAATGGTTCAATATGTATTACTTCCAGGCTAGCCTGGTTTTTAGTAACAGAACCCCCTTCTCTTATTTCCTTGTTAGATTTGATTACGTAATTAATTATTTCTTCTGTAGCTCCCATTTTTCGTAGCTCTCTTACTTGAAGTTTTTCAACTTCTTCAAAAATTTTTTTAGCATAATCATCCATTTTTACCTCCTTTTTTAAGTTGCTATTTGAAAATCTTGTCTGAATTTAAAATCTCATTAAAGCTTTTGCTAACTTCACTTTTGTCAATAATATTAACAGTTACCGGAACATCGTTGATTCCCGGCTGTTTCTGGATTTTAAGCTCGTAATTTTCCGCAATTTCTTTCGGCAAAGTATATTGGATTTCTACAGTCCTTGTCTGATTAAGCGGAACGAAAATCAACGCGCCGAGATATTTTTTCCCCAAATCTTCTCCAAACCTCGGATTTTCAAAGTTTTTTGAATTTTCAAGCCAAGACCCTTTCGGAACATAAACGCGAAGATAGGAGACATAATCCTTGGTCATCCAGTCCCTTTGTTTTCCAGTATGCTCATAGGTTATTTTCAAAACCGCTTTCGGATTTTCTCCGCTTAGATCAACAGAATAGTCAATTTCTCGCTTCATATAGTAATCGCTTTTATAGGCCCCCAGATTGGCGTCAACCGGCATCAAAAAGTCGCTTTTCCAGTCTGAATCCAATCTTCCCGCCCAGTTGGCTTCTTCCGCACTTTTCTGAATTTCCCCATCGGCAAAATATAACTGAATGTCCTTGCGATTCAAATCTTCCAAAACTAGCTTTGCCAGCTCAATTTTTTGCGAAACGCTCAAGGATTCCATTCTTTTCATGATTTCTTTTGCCAATTCATTAATGACTGATTTTCTTTCTCCCCTTTCAATGCCCTGCTCCGCAAATCCTTTTTCCACCT
>CAYTRS010000032.1:0-6604 GCA_964440305.1 uncultured Bdellovibrionales bacterium | reverse complement strand
AGGAATAGATTTTTCAACTAATTCCCAAAATCCGCGGCTATGATTAAATTGCCGCAAATGGCAAAGTTCGTGGACGATAATATAATCAGCTAATTTATCGGGAAGCAAGGCAATTTTATAGTTATAGTTCAAGTTTCCCTTCTTAGAACAACTACCCCATCGGGTCTTTTGGTTTTTGATGGCAATCTGATTGAACTTAAACCCATAAACCTTATTAAATTTCTCTATTTTTTCTTCGGCAACTTTCAAGGCTTGGTTTTTGAGCTTCAGATAATCTCTCTTGCTTCTTTTCACAAATACCAGATTACGGCTTCTTTTTCTCATTATCCCGAGCTTTTTCAAAACCCATCCGGCTTTCTGCAAAATAAATTCTTCCATTTTCATCAGGCTGAATCCTCTCGGCATTGTGACCACAAAGCTTCCGTCGCAATATATTGCCAAGCGGAGCCTTTTTGCCCGCTGGCTCTCTTTCAGGACATATTCAACTTCTTCATTTTTAAGAGTTATTTTCTTTTTCATATTTTTTTCATTTCCTTTCTTAGCAACTCGGCATGCCTTTTGGTGTCATTATTTATTTTCTTCAGCACTTTTTCAATTTCAGCGATTTTAGGAATAAAAATTTCAAAGCATTTATTTTCTATCATAGACTGTTCTATGCGCAAGCCCGTTTCCAGCGCCTCTTCCAATGAAATGCTATCCGCCCTTTTGAATTCTTTGTTGATGAAATTTGTGATATTTTTCAATATCTCCTTTGAGTGCTTGTTTATTTCAAAAAGTTTTTTATTGTTTCCGAATTTCAGTTCCAAGTCGCAAAATTCTTTGGCATGCTTTCGTTCCTCCTTGGAAAGTTTTTCCCATATTTTTCGAGAACCGGAAAAACTCAAAGAATAGATTTTATACAAACCTTCTACTTTTTGTTCATTTTTTCGAAACAGAGCTAGGACATTCATCTGAGTAATAACCAGTTTAATCTTAACATATATTTAGACATTTCGCATTAAAAAAGGGCGCCTAGCGCCCGGTGGAAAGGCAATTATTGCTATTCCGATATAGTTTAAACTGTTTTTCTCCGATAATGCTGTCATAGAAGACACCGCAATTTCGACATCTTTTCCGATAGAAAGAATTTTCCAAATTCTTAAAGTTTACGCTTCCGCAACCGGGACAGCGGGTTTTTCTTTCCGCCGATTCCTTTTTTCTCAAACTATTTTTCTTTTTCATATTTTTTTCTCCCGTCTTCCGTTATAATGTTTTTTAAAAAACTTTCCCCGATTCGTGAAATATAATACAAATATGGACGAAAAAATTTCATTAAGGCTTAATTTGACGAAAAACCCCCTAAAGAATCCTTGGGGATTTTTGACGAAATTTTTTATTAATTTATATTACCTATTATTCCAAATCCTTCTTTATCCTATCAAACTCTCCCTTGGATATTTCCCCTTTCGCATAGCGCTCTTTTAAAATATCTAAGGCGCTGTTTTCTTTGCGCCCATGCTTGCCACTATCGTTTCCGCAATAATAGTCTTGCCCTGAAATTCTTCGCACTAAAACAAAAACTGCCCAGATAATCAGTCCCCAAAAAACAAGCATAAATATCCAGCCGAAGCCGAACCCGAATCCTCCCATTATGTTGCCAAAATAATTTCCCATCATAAAATTAATGCCTACATTAGCAGTAATACTCTCTCAAAGAGCTTTTTATTTCAAATAAATGGAAGGATTTTTAATATTTTACCGGAGTATTTTCACTTGTTTAACTTATCAAGTAATTTTCCGTATTTTTCCGAGGGATAATAGCAATGAGGGTTCGGATATTCGTCCGGATCAAGACAGCATTCCATATCCAGATGCTTTTTCTTTTCTTTGTCGCTTTTTGAAGGCTTGTCGTTTTTCTTGGCGCAGACCAGCCTTCCCAGAGAATCTACTTTGACGGCAGCTACCGGCATAGGAGCGTTTATTTTCGGTGTTGCCGGCTTGGCAGGCCTTTTTATTTCAACCAGATAAAAACTGGACGCCACGGAAAAAAATTCCGGGAAATTGGAAATGGCATCTTTTTTCAATTCAACCGGCATTTCCCAATCTTCTTTTAATACTGGAGCAATATTATATATGTATGCATCCCGCGTAAGGCTGTAGAAGAAAGCAGGATTATAGCAATCATCGGCAGGAGGAATGTATATTTCTTCGGCAGGAAAATCAGAGTCTTCTTTTAAGTGGCCAGGAATGAACCTGCAGGTTTCATTTTCATTCATTTTGAATTTGAAAGTAGGATACTCCTGCGTATTTGTTAATTCTTTGACGCTTCTAATATTATAAATAGTAACATCGAAACCGACGTAAGAATTTGCGCTATCCGCTTCTTTCTTTCGGAATTTATATTTATATTCCCACTTGGCACCCGCCGCAGCTTTTTCAAATCCCGGATTTTCCCAGCCATCGGGATATTTTAGTTCAAAACCATACCATTGATTTTGATATTTTTTCCAGTCAGCAGTCTCTATAGCTGGAATTTCGATTTCCTCTTCTTCTATTTCCTGTTCTGCAACAAAATCTGAAACAGATTGAATCTCAGCATTATTATTTTTAATTGCCTGACTATTTGAAAATTGGCGGCTATTTATTACAGCCAAATAAGAAAAAACGGCTGCTATTGCCAAGATAATAAAATCCCTTAACAAATTTTTTTTGCAAAGAAGGGCCTGGCATATTGATTGATTTTTATTTTTATCTATTTTTTCTTTTGCCATAATGGAAATAATATAATAAACGTCTGACTAGCCCAGCCTGATTTTATTTCTTCTTGGGAGGATAGTAGCACCATGGGTTCGGATATTCGTCCGGATCAAGACAGCATTCCATATCCAGATGCTTTTTCTTTTCTTTGTCGCTTTTTGAAGGCTTGTCGTTTTTCTTGGCGCAAATTCTCCTTCCCTGGCTGTCTTTTTTAGTAGCCGCTAATGGCTTGGGAGCAGTGATTTTTGGTTTCAACTTTGGCTTGGCAACTGCCGGCCTTTTGATGTCAATCAAGTTGAATGTGGAAGAAACGGAAATAAATTCAGGAAATTTTTCCATAATTTCCTCTTCGGAAGAAACCTTTTCTCCATTTTCAACATTCAAAATCGGAACAATATTATAAATATATTCGTCGCGAGTAAGGGTGTAAAAATAAGCCGGGTTATAGCATTCATCATCCTGCCCGATATATATCTGTTCGGCTGGATAATTTTCGTTTTCTGCAAGGTGTCCTGGGATTTCCTGACAAAAATTTTCTTTTCTTAATTCTGAGCTCTTGATTTTTGGAAATTCTTCCGTATTTGAAAGTTCTTTTATTTTTCTTACATTATAAACAACAACGTCAAAGCCTAGATAGGGATTATTCTGCCCTAATTTCCTTTTCCTGAACTTATAACGGTATTCCCATTTAGTGCTTCCTGTGGCGCTTTTTATTAACGGCTTGCTCCAATCTTCCGGATATTTCAGCTCAAATCCATACCAATCGCTCTTATACATATACCAATATCTCGTATTAATAATTGGATTTTCAGCTTCATTTTCAATCTCGTTTTTGGCTTCAATTTCATGATTTGCTAAGTTTTCAGCAACCGGTTGAGTTTTCAGAGCTTCCTCCGCTTTTTTGGATAAAAGCTGTCGGTGATTCAATACAAGCAAGGCTGAAAACGCAAAAATCAATATTAAAGTTAGCGCATCTTTTAGCAACTCTTTTTTGCGGGAAAAAAAACTGCGTAACTGTGTTTTTATTTTGATTATTTTTTCTTTCTCTTTTCTCCTCATAAAAAAATTATCTTCGTAATGTAGGAATAACTTTTTCAGATTACAATAATATTTGCCTTTTAGCAATAATTTTTTTGATAAATATGAGCGGTTTAAAAAAATCCGCCGGGGCTTCTTTTAAGCGCGCGGCGGAAAAGATTATTTAAGATTATAAAACTGGGATAGTCAAGTTCAGTTTTCATCCTCAACGCTAAATGCGGAAAGCCAGATATTATAAAATTGGCGGGCTTGAGGCGAATCAACGTCTATCATTTCAATCTGGAAAATCTTCCCCTTATATTCATAAAAAATTTCCCGCCTTGAATGGGCTTGGGGAGATCTGGGAAAATAAATGTTGAAGCCGCCAAGCATTTGCCCATCCTTCACAGGCAAATAAATATTTTCCGTATCCGGAAAGCATTTTTCGGTCCAGGAAAACTTTTTTTGTATCCATCCGGGGATATCGGCTTGAGCCGGAGGATTATAATGCTCATTCTGGAGATGTCTCACGTAAAGTATCGGCCAATCGCCAACGACATGTTCTCCGCTCATATAAACGGAATCTCCGTTTTCTTCCACCGATACGCAGGAATCATTTTTGCAATCATTGCTCAAGGCATAATCGGCCGGGTAGCGGAAAGAATAGCCATATTTTTTACTGGTGAAAATCTTCCAGTTGTCCGTATTGCAGTCTTCCCCGCAATCTCCCAGGATCGGATCATTCATGGGATCGTGCCCGCACTTATCTTCCAAAAAATTAGATCCGCTTATTTCCTCTCCTGAACTTTTACCGAATTTCACGGGAATGGAAACCGCATATACGCTCTTGGCCATGCCAGAAGGATCATCCTGAGCAAACAGCACAAAACCACCGGAAGTGTTGGGACTTACAAACCTAATTTCCGACCTGAACGGCACCCAATCTTCCGTCATCCATTCACCTTCCGCACTCGCGTAACTCCAAGCGATTACCTTTCTGTTTCCGTCCAGAATTTTCACCGGGAAACTCCCTTCAAAATACCAGATCCCCTTTGCCCGGCCTTTGATTATTAGCGGGCTATTGATCGTGTCTCCGCTTTTGAGCGAAGTTATTTCAATCCCATTTGCTTCAAACTTTTTGGTTTCCGGAATCTCCAAACTCATTTCTGAGGTATTTTTTTGGGAATCTGTTGCTGATTTAGTTTCTTTTATCATCTCGCATCCGCCTTTCGGCTTTCTGCTCAATGGAAATCCGTCCTTTATCCACTCCCCATCTGCACATTTCCAGTTACTTAAATAATTCACCACTGCCAGGGATCCGACAATAACTATAACAGAAAAGAGGAATATTATAAGCACAGATCTTCTCTTGCTGGGAACCGGCACAGAATCATTATTCACAGGGTTGGGAATTATTGGATTTGTATTTTCCATTTTTTTGTTTTAACTATTATTTCTGTATTATAACACAAAAACACCTTTTTGAGGTGTTTTTGTAAAAACTTGAAGTGCTTTTTGTAATTTTATTTCTCAAAAGGAGCGCTTATGACATCCTTGGCACCTTCCACCGAAGCTTCCAAGGCGCTTTTTACGGTTTCAACCGCGCTTTCTCCAATTTCTCCAGCGCTTTCAATCGCTCCGGAGACTGCCTTCTGCAATGCATCTTCCGTGCTTACTCCAATTTCACCAGCTGCCTGTACTGCGCCCTGAACGGCTCCCACGGCCGCTTTTCCAATGTCTCCTCCGACTTCACTTGTTCCCTTCACAGCTCCCCGTACAGAATCCTTAATCATTCCAGCTGCATCCTTACCAGATTCAGCAGCACCTTTTATCGTTCCCATGACTATTTTTTTAGCAGCTTCTCCAACTTCTCCTCCTACTCCGACAACTCCGCTTATCAGACTAGCCACAATCTTTGATGCAGCTTCTGTTCCGGAAGACGCCACATCCCCAGCTCCTTTAAACAAATCCACCACATTTCCTTTAACAATATCAAACATTGTGTCGTAGATATTGTCGACTCCCTTCAGCGAAGCGACTACGGAGTCAGTTGCTTTTTTAATTAGCTCTTCCATTTGTTTTTTTGTTAATTATTAACTGATTATATTATATCATGAGGCGAAAATAGCGCAAACATAGAAAAATAAGAATGAGATATTAGCTGGATTTAATTCATTATCGGCTACGCTACCTTACGAAATATAACTTTTCTAAATTCCTCAACTGCAATTATTGAGAATGCGACAGCAATAATGAGAAGCCAGTCTTTCCAATCCAGCGGAACAGTCCGCAAAACTTTCTGAAAAAACGGATTGTAAACCGCTAACAATTGGAGTCCGATAACAATACCCGTTGCTCCGAACAAAAACTTATTGGAAAACGGATTGGAAGTAAAGATTGAATTTATTTGGCTTCGGCAATTCCAAGCATTAAACCATTGAAAAACTGCCAGGGTAGTAAGGGAAATAGTCCACGCTTTATACAAATCTGCCTCGTAATTTTGACCAAAAAGCAAAAGAACTCCAAGAGCCATAGGAAACGCCATTGTAAGCATTCTTAAAACCATCAACTTATCTACTAAACCCGATTTTTTACGATTAAATTTCTTTTTTAAGAGATTATTTCCTTTCGGCTCCATTGCCAGAGCCATATCAAGAAATCCATCCGTTACCAAATTTAACCAAAGGATTTGAGCGGCTAAAATCGGCAAAGGAAATCCCAGAAGAATTGCTCCAATAATGGTTAAAACCTCTCCCAAACTCGTAGAGAATAAGTACGAAATGACTCTTTTTATCGTATGATAGATATTTCTTCCCTCTTCAATTCCAGAAACAATACTTCCGAAATTATC
>CAYTRS010000031.1:0-6701 GCA_964440305.1 uncultured Bdellovibrionales bacterium | reverse complement strand
ACATCTTCCAGCTCATCTAATTTCTCTAAAAGATTTTCATAATCAATCTTGTCTTTCCCGCTAATGCTTGTTTTTTGAGTCGGAGCGTAAACCAGCGCCGCGCCTTCAAGCAAAAAATCTTTTTTTTCAAGCTTTTCTTTGACTTCTTTGAGTTTTTCCGGCTTTGTATAGGCCGTTACTGATTCTCCGGCATAAACTGTGTCTTCCGCTCCAGCATCAATCGCTTGAAGTTCGATTTCATATGGATCTTTGCCTGCTACCGAAATATTGATATTGCCCACTTGCCGAAAGAGATAACTTACTGATCCACTGGGAACCATTTTCCCTCCAGCCTTTGAAAGCGCTGTTTTCACGTCCCCCAAGGTACGATTTTTGTTGTCGGTAGCAGTCTTGATAAGCATTGCTACCCGCCCCGGACCATAGGCTTCATAAATAACTTCCTGAATTTCTACTCCGCCTTCAAGCTCTCCGGTTCCACGCTTAACGGCCTTTTCAATATTATCTTTGGGCATATTGGCAGCGCGCGCTTCTCCTATTGCCAATTTCAGCTTAAAGTTAAATTCCGGATTTCCCCCGCCTTCATGTGCGGCAATTGTGATGAATTTTCCAAGTTTCGTGAATATTTTTGCTTTTTTTGCGTCTGTTAATGCCTTCTTGTGCTTTATTCCTGCCCAATGCGAATGTCCTGACATATGAGATTTCCAATCAATAATTATGCCTAATACAAAATAATATTAGCATTTTTAAGGCTATTTTTCAAGGAAAAATTTTAAAAATTACCAGCTTCCGCCGCCTCCGCCGCCTCCGCCGCCGCCAGATCCGCCACCGGAAAATCCGCTTCCTCCACTAGAAGCTGAGGATGGCGTTGAAGATAAACTAGATCCTGTTTCAGAAGAGAACTTGCTTAAATTGTCTGCCAAGACAATTGAATTAAAATGAGTTCCTGTCGCATCAGCATACCAATTCGGCTGCTTGTCTTCATATATATCTCTGAATTGCTCCGCCCATTCTTTTTCCACTTTCAAGACCATTGCGTAGGGAAGAAGTTTTTCAAAGCGTTCCGGATTTTTTTCGGGAGCATTGTGGAATTTAATCCGGTCTTCTTCCGCAACAGAAAGATATTCCTTGAGCCCTAAAATCAGCTCCTTTGCTTCTGATCCCCTTTTCGTTTTCATTGGCATTGCATTGCTGAAAAAAATTATTATTAGTCCGGAAATCAAAAAACTTAACAGAAAAAGTCCTCCAAACGATCCCAAAAAGAAAGATACGATTGCCACAGTCGCCCCTATGCCGGCAAAAAGGTTTTGAATATCTTCTGGATTCGCCGCAAAATAGCCCTTATTTTTTACTCCTTCGCAAAGCCGATCTTTAATATCTTTCAAATTTTTATGGAATTTGTTCTTGAGGTTCGAAAGCTTAACGGTTCTTGATTTAACCGAATCTCCCGCGAAAAGAGAGTTCATCAATTTTTTCTGGAATTCATCGGTAAGATCGTTTTCGTCCTTTATTTTTTCCAAAAGATAATCATCGGATTTAAAAACCAACCCTTCCTTTACTTTGGTAATTTTGAGATATCCCTTTACTGCCAAATGCACTATTTCCGATGAAATATCAATATTATCCGCATCCCCATCCATGATTACTCCGATTTCAGCGGGACTGAGATTGTTCGGAGCCTCATATTGTGCAACAATAATTCCTCTTCCTTTCGGATCTTTGCCCTTTTTCCACCAAAGACAGAGCATTCCCAGAAAAACCAAAATTGGAATAAATAATACCCAATTATCAAATATGATATAAGATAAATTTTGAAAAATTGAAGGCTTATTTATTATCCCCTTGGGAATCCCAACAACAGATGTAAGCCCCTGACCGGAAAGCAGAAATCCCTCTGAAAATAATACTTCCTGCGAATTAGCATTGATCTCGCGGCAAGAAAAATTGCTACCGTGATACCCGGAATAACAGGCAAGTTTAAGTTCATTTTCCGGAATTTCCCTAGGAAGAATGACCTTCGCAGAGACTTTCTCAATGCTTACCGGCCATTCATTTCCGATCATATTCCAATAAAGCTCGTCCCAGGAGTCAAAATAATTTATTGCCCGATTGACTTTATAATTTATAACATAAATCTTCCTTCCGGTAACAAACTTATTCGCATCTCCGATTTTAATTTGGATATCTTGCCCTTCTTTTGATTTTACAAAATTATAGGGATACCCATTTTCATCTTTGACTGAAATATCGCTCAAGCGGAGATTAAAATTTCCTCCCCTAGCTTTGTATTTTATCGGTATGTTCCGAAAAATTCCGTGTCTTTGTAAATCCCCAAAATTATATTCAATCCTTTCGGAAACATCTATGCTAGAATCTTCATTTATTTTTACCGTAACATCAAAACTATCAATCTTCTCCGCTGCAAAAGCAGGGTTTGCAAGCAGAAAAAGCAATAAGAATAAAATGGCAGGTAAAATCTTTCTCATATAAGTTAATTTTATCACAAAAAGCAAAAATATATAAAAAGCTTTCAATCGCAAGACTGAAAGCTTTTTTCTTTCAAGCGCATTACTCAAGAATTTTTTTGATAAATTCGATCCTTTCTCTGGAAAAGCAAGGTATTCAAAATAATAGATTTAAAATATTGTTTATTATTTGGTTGATTTTTTGGAAGACCGAATAAAATATTTTCCTGGCTTTTCCGTCTTCCTTTTTGGTTTCAATGGCCTTTTGAATATCTTTCCCCAAAACTTGTCCTTGATTGCCGGCATCCTTCTGAATCGTTTCGGCAGATTCTTCTCTTGAATTATTCTCTATTTCAATTATCTCGTTTTCTTTTTTAATTTCTTGAATCGGCGTTTCTTCCTGAGTTCCCGGATAAATAATTTCTGCAGGAACGGTTATTGGCTCCCGGTTGTTCGAGCTTCCGCTTTCATTTAATATAACCGCCTCCCACTCCCAACCGTTTTCCGTTTTTTTATAAGTCTCGTCATCTTCCACACTTTCTTTCTTTTTATTATATTTTACCGCATGAGCAATTTCTCCATCCGGATAGCGAAGTTCTATTTTTGTTTTTTTGTTATTCAACGTAAAGTTTGAATATTTTCTGGTGAGTTTCTTTTCTTTTCCCGGCTTTATTTTGAAATCTTCGCTTATCGGATGGTTATATAAACTTTCCCATCCAGTTGCCACGCTCCATCCCTTAAGATTTATTTCCTTTTTAGATTTATTTTGAATAACGATATATTCTCCCGATTTTTTGTCTGTATCTTTTCCTTTTGGATTGGCGGAAACTTCTTTTATTTTTACTTTCGGACTCGGAAAGCTTCCGACCACAAGATTAAATTCCTCAACTACTTTTTCGCTTCCGTCAAAAATTTCAAGGCTTACTTTGTAGGTTCCTTTTTTCTCATATTTATGGCTCGTATTTGCTTTGTAGCTTTTGTGCCCGTCGCCGAAATTCCACGTAAATTTCAACTCGTCATTGTCACCGTCACTTGCCTCGGATTCAAATTCTGCCAGCATATTTTTATATACCTTCTTTTGAATCTTTACGCTTTTTTGGGGCAAACTATTGAATTTGTTCTCTTCTCCCGGAGTTAAAAATTTACTCCAGCGCCATTTTTTACCGTCAAAGTTATAGGAGATATTATCTTTCGCACTTTCCTTAAAAGAAACAGAATCTACCTCCTTTCCATTGGGATTAAAAAGATAAAGTTTCTCTTCGGAATTATTGATGGCAAATTTTAAATTTTCTTTATAAATGGTCAAATAGCTTGAGGCTTTTATCTTGTTTTCTTCCGGAAAGACATATTTCCCTGTTTTGGATGAATCCCGCAATTCCCATCCAGACAAATTTACATCCTCGCCACTTTCATTGAATAATTCAATATATTCCTCATCGTCTTCTCCTGAAGGATTGGGAAGAACTTCATTGATTATAACTTTATCGGAATAAGTCTTCGGCTTCGGTTTCTCAGAGCTTTTTTCGCCCGGGGTCCCGCCAGAAATATAGCTTTCTTGCCATTGTTCTGAATCATATTTATCTTTATAATTTTTCTTTTCTAGAGTTTTTCCATTGTCATTTCCTCCCCAGGAATTTTTATAGGAAAAGGAAATGAAAAAAGTTGCACATTTGTCATCGCTTAATCTTATGTAATCTCCCTTGCTAGACAAACTAAAAGAGCTGTCCAAAACTTTGCTTTTTATTGAAAGATAATCGCTTTCAAAATCGCTTTTATTGTCGGCTATTATAATAAATTCCCCCGGACTGATTTCTAAATCCTCTTTTATGCTGTGGCAGGAGGCATAATAAACTCCGTCTTTTCCGAGTTCAATATTCTCTTCGTCTATCAGGCCGAATTCTTCTTTTTTAATGGTTATTTTATCAGATTTGGGATTATATATTTCGAGCCAGTCACTATGCCCGTCATCTTTTCCCTCCGGGTCGTACATTATTTCCGTAATTATCAAATCTTTCGGAGAAGCCGCGAGGGAAAAATGAAAAGAAAAAATAAAAAATCCCCAGCACAAGAAAGAGATTGATAAAAAGAAGTTTTTATTCCTTCTCATATTTACCCGAATTTTGCCTTAAATTTTTTAGCCTTCTTTGTTTATTCCATCCGACTCCCTTATTGCTCTAGCTTTTTTTTGAAAGCTCATAATCAGATCTTTAACTCCATACGGATTGGGAATCTGCCGGAAAACAAATCGTTCCTTTTCTCCGGCCGTTTGGACATAGACATCACCGTAATTTAAAATCGTCGGGATAAGCCCTTCCACTTCCACGGTAACATCCTGGATTTTCTCGAACTTAAGCTCGCTCAAGTGTCTCATGAAAAGCCCCTTTTGCTCAACGTTTACAATCCTTTCTTTCGTAATCACCCAGATGTCAAAATAATAATCAATCCAAATAAAAAATACATAAGTCCAAATAAAGAGAAAGAAAATGCTTTCAATGAAAATCGCGATATTTTCCTTGCCATCGCCAAAAAAGGAAGAAAAAGTGGGAAGAAAGAAAAATCCCCCTGCCATGATAAAAGACAGGAGAAAAATGATGAAAAACTGCTGCAAAATATTAAACCAGTGCCGGTGAAGCACCTTTACTATTTCCTCTCCGCTTCTCACCCATTTGAAATTAAAATTGGACATCTTGAAAAAATTATAGGAAGTTAAAGCTGGTGATATTCTCCCAGTCAATGGAAAAAAATAAAACCAGATTTAAAAGAAGAAGGGCGCTGAAAACTGAAATGAAAACCAAGAACATAAGCAGAGAAGCTCCCTTGTCATAGGAGTATTTGAAAAGATGATAAACAATAAAAAGCGCCGAGAAAGCCAAAACTGCGAGGATAAAAAAATAAATTATATTGATAAAAATCATATTAGTCTTTGTTGCAAATTAGCTGGAATTTCATATCCCAGATGCTCAAATCCGTTTTCTGTCACCACCCTGCCCCTGGGAGTCCTTGCCAGAAGCCCCAATTGAATGAGATACGGCTCATAAACATCTTCGATTGTTTGGATCTCTTCCTGCGTCGCCGCCGCAATCGTCTGGATTCCGACCGGACCTCCTTTGAATTTTTGGATTATCGTTTCCAAAACATAGCGGTCGGTTGGTTCCAAACCCATGTGGTCTATGTCCATCATCTTGAGAGCATCTTTGGCAATTATACCATCGATTCGGGAGCAATTATTAATTTGCGCGTAGTCCCTGACTCGTTTCAAAATCCTGTTGGCAACCCGGGGAGTTTTCCGACTGCACATTGCGATTGCTTTTTCTCCGCTTTCATCGGTTTTAACATTCAAAATTCTCGCAGAGCGGCTGATTATTTTTTTAATCTCTTCGTCATTATAAAAATCCAAGCGATAAATCCCTCCGAACCGGTTGCGGAGAGGATTGGAAATTGATCCCAGCCTGGTTGTTGCACCGATCAGAGTGAAGCGCGGAAGATCAAGCTGGAGAGTTCTGGCAGAGGGGCCTTTCCCGATTATTATATCCAATTTATAATCTTCCATTGCCGGATAGAGCACCTCCTCAATCATTTTGTTCAGCCGGTGGATCTCATCAATAAAAAGAATGTCTCCGTCGCTTAAATTGGTAAGAACCGAGCCAAGATCGCCTACCTTTTCAATCGCTGGACCGGAAGTCACCCGGATACTAACCCCTGATTCTTTGGCAATAATATGCGCCAAAGTGGTTTTTCCCAGTCCCGCCGGACCATTAAGAAGAACATGCTCTATCGGCTCCTTTCTGGCTCTAGCCGCATCAATAAGCATTTTTAGGTTCTTTTTTACCTTCTCTTGGCCGATATATTCGCCAAAATTTTGCGGACGGAGAGAGTTGTCCAAATTGACATCTTCCACCTGTTCTTGGGAATTTGTAATCATAGTCAAGCCTATTTTAGCACAACTTGACACAAATTAAAAGTTATGCTAAGCTGAAGAGTCAATTGAGTGCCTATAGTAGTTTGGAAAAAATAAAGGAGGCGTTTTGCCTTTTTTATGCTATTTGCTTGTATTAAATATAGCACCTTAAAAACAACTTGTTTCTGCCAACCTGTAGACAAATGGGGGTTGCTATCTTTTATCCTCATTCTTGGGAGCTTTTTTGCCAAGATATGGGCGCTTTGGTTTCGGCTGAAGCGTTCCTCGACACTGCTCCTGCCCCCGGGGCTCCTATTGTCCTGGGATTGTCTACAGATTGG
>CAYTRS010000030.1:3488-7611 GCA_964440305.1 uncultured Bdellovibrionales bacterium | reverse complement strand
GTCCAAGCCCAAGCGGTAAGCACTGATTCCAACCAGGGGGTGAAAGCCGGACAAACTGGCACAACCGTTGTCCAGGGAAGCCAAACTGGAAATACCGTTCAGACTAACGAGCAAAATCAGGTAAAAAACCAAGGGGAAGAATCCCAGATTCAGACTCAAGAACAAAATACCGTTCAAACCCAAGACGGCACCTCCAGCAAAACCAGCAAAGGCAAAGCCAGTTCCAATCTTTCTGAGCAGAGAAGAAGCGAAGTGGCGAATGCTGTCCAGACTATGCTTCAAATAGCCGACCGAGATGGTGGAATTGGAAATCAAGTAAGAATTATCGCTCAAAATCAGAACCAGAACCAAACTAAATTGGAACAAAATGTTGAGAAAATTCAAGACCGAGGCGGATTTGCCAAATTTTTCATCGGAGCTGATTACGGAGAAATCAAAGATGCGAAAAAAACTTTAGAGCAAAACAAAGAGCAAATCAAGCAAATGAATCAAATCAAAAACCAGCTTTCCAATCAGGGAGACCAACAGCAACTGACAGAGCAAATCAAAGTTTTGGAACAAGCCGATCAGGAAATTGAAATTATGCTGAATGAAGCCGAAAGCGGATTTAGCTTGTTCGGGTGGCTGAATAAATTACTATCATAGATTAAAAAAGTCGAGAGTCTGGCTTGCTCTGAAAAGCCAAAATAATAATTAACTAAAATAAACTATGAAAAAAATATTGCTAGGAGGAAGTATTGGTATTTTTGTTCTTGCGTTTGCCGTATCAGCTCAAGCGGCTACTTGTCCGGCAGGAACAGCGCAGGAGGATTTTCAACTGGGAATAACAGTTCCTTCAAACGGGAATACTGTTATGTCCAATGAGAACCTTGAAAATGGCGCCACTTATCTAATCAAGACGAGCGGAACATATAGATTTGCCAACTGGGGAGAATATGGCATAGCCGATTCTGAATGGTCGTATCGCAGTGCCCCATATACGCCTGATGTAATCGCAGGCTGGATAAAGGGGGAGGGATATTTTGCTTCAGAATGCGGTTTGGATATGCAGGTCAATGGTTGCGTTGACTGGGGCGATTATCAAGCTGACAACAAGTATTCAAAGATATTCTTAGGAGATGGAAATAAAGCAAGTTTCAATATTTATGACAATGTCTACACTGATAATTCTGGAAGCCTGAATGCGGATATTTATCAATGCGTTGATGTAGATGATGATAATGACGGCGTTTTAAATGAAGATGATAAATGTTCCGATACCGTAGCAGATGAACCGACCGAGAAATTGGGGGTCAATAGGCATATTTGGAATAGCGGAGATTTATTCACCACTTTGATTCCTGCAAAAAGAGGAATTTTCAGTGAAACAGATTCAAAATTTTCCCTTGAAGACACTTATGGTTGCAGTTGCACGCAAATATTGGATAAATTGAATGAAGCCGGACTGGGAATGTTTGGCGGACATTATAAATTCGGTTGCAGCAAAAGCGTGATGGAAGAATTTGCAAAAGACTATAATGACGGGGTGATTGACGGAAAATATCTGATTGAAACTATTCAGGTTCCCGCCAGTGGCGAAGAAAAAATCTCAACCGATCCTTTGATTTCGGGAGTAAATTACAGCCTGAAGGCTTATGGCACTGCTGATGCCCAGAAGCAAACTCCGCATATTTGGTTTGACGCTGAATGCTCAAATAACACCGGCATAAGCTCAAACTGGGTGGACGGCGTTGAAGGCTATGCTTCCTATGGAGCAGACTTGCTTGACCTGAAAGTCAACGGCAATTTTGTAGATTGGGGAGCTTGCGATGCGACGAACCACACCTATTACCAAAATCTGGTAGGCGATGGGAATCCCTTGAAATTGAACATCTATGATATTTATTACCCAAACAATGAGGGAAATATCAGTGTGGATGTTTACGCCGGAATCTAGAAATTCGAAATGCAAAGCAACCCGTCTCATTTGGCGGGTTGTTTTTATTTTTTCCAAAACGGAAACTTTCATTGACTCCGTATAATACGAAAACTGCAAAATCGTGAAAACAAAAAGTCCAAAATTCGTATTAAGTATGCTACCATGGTATTTATGGATGAGAAAAAAGACTATTCCGACGCTGATTTAATTGAATTATCAAAGAAAAATCCTGAATCGTTCGGGGTTTTGATGGAACGGTATCAGGAACCGCTTTTTCACTATATCCGCCGAATCGGGCAACTCTCCAAAGAAGACACCGAAGATTTGTTGCAGGAAGTTTTCATCAAAATTTACCGGAAACTGAACGAATATGACAAGAATCTCAAATTTTCAAGCTGGGCATATCGCGTCGCGCACAATCATGCCATTGACCATTTCCGCAAGATCAATGCCCGTCCGCGAACCAACGCCCTTGAGGAATATGAATGGGAAAAAATAATCGCCAGCATTCACGTTGAAAAAGAAATTATGAATAAGGATTGCGTGGAAAAAATAAAAAAATGCATCCAGACAATGCCTTTAATGTATAAAGAAATTTTAGTATTGCGTTTTATTGAAGAAAAAGATTATGAAGAAATCATGGATATTTTGAAAAAGCCAAAAGGGACAGTGGCAACGTTGATTAGGCGCGGGAAAGAAATACTGGTTAAAAAGATGAAAAAGCAAAATATTAATTGTTTTTAATTTTATGAAAAATTTAATTCAAGAAACAATAGAAAAAATAAAGGAAAAAAATATTATTCCTGAATCAAGGTGGAAATATTTGCTGAAAAAATACGCACTATGGGTGCTATTCGGGATTGTGGTGATGCTTGCTTCAATTTCCTTTCTGGCGGCATACGAAAACACGCGCAGTTTGGATTGGGACTTATATCGTTTTATGCACCAAAATATTTTTATGTATATTTTTTCAATTCTTCCATATTTTTGGATAATTTTAATTGTTGTCTTTTTGGCAGCAACTTTTTTTGAAATTAGAAAAACTGAAAATGGATATCGTTACGGCTGGCTTAAGATTTTTGGAATAATTGCCGGCAGTATTTTGGCATTTAGCATATTCCTGTCGCTTTTCGGCGCTGGAGGGAGGTTTCATTCAACTCTGTCAAATAATTTTCCCTACTATGGAAGGCATATGGTGGTCACAAAGGAATCGCAGTGGATGAGGCCGGAAAAGGGATTTCTGGCGGGAACGATCACTTCGGTTTCCGGCAGTAAATTGTCGCTTAAGGATTTGAATGGCGAAAATTGGAAAGTTCAAATTGAAAAGGAAGCCTTGATTTTTCCGGCCGTTGATGTTTCACGGGGAGAAATCGTGAAAATAATAGGCAAAAAGCAAGAAGGGAAAAATTTTCAGGCAAATGAAATCCGCCCTTGGATAGGCAGGGGAATGAGAGGCAAAGGATTTGGCAATGGCATGATGCGGAGAAACTAAAGGATTGAAAACTTTTATAATCATATTCGTTTTATATTGTGCTGGCAGCAAATAATCAAATAATTAATAAATTGAAAAATATGACAAAAAAAGGAATAATGCTGGGAGTTCTCGGTCTGGCAATTGCAGGCTTGGTCTCATATTCAACGGAGGCGTTGGCCTACCGGGGAGATCCCGGTAAAACCGGCCCGAATTATTCTCCGGAAAGGCATGAGCAAATGGAAAAAGCTTTTGACAACAATGACTATAATTCTTGGAAAAATCTGATGAATGGAAGAGGACGTGTTTCTCAAGTTATAAATGAAGGCAATTTCCAGCGTTTTGCCGAAGCTCACAGGCTGATGGAAGAAGGGAAAAATGATGAGGCCAACAAGATTCGCCAAGAACTTGGATTGGGACAAGGCGGCGGAAATGGGCAGGGTAAGGGAATGAATAATGCGCAGAGAGGACAAAATAAAGGGGGAAATTTTGTAGATGCCAATGGAGATGGAAAATGCGATAGAATGCAATAGAATTATTTTTTGCAAAAAGGGAATGCTCAGGCATTCCTTTTTTCATTTTAAAAACGGACATTTGATATTAACAAACTTCCGGCTTTTATGATATAATTAAGCCAAACAAGTTTGCAAAATATAAGATTGAATTTTGAATAAAAATCAAGATGTCCAGATTTATAAGAAAAATAAAAATAAAACCATTTTTAAAATTTTTTT
>CAYTRS010000030.1:0-3388 GCA_964440305.1 uncultured Bdellovibrionales bacterium | reverse complement strand
AATGATGCCGGCGGCCAGATTAGCATGGAAGCCACTGCCGGCTATGACTACAATACTATCAGTTATTCTTTTGCTTTTTCTGCTTGCGCCAGCAATGGGGGCACCGGCGGGACGAGCAGTGGCTGGCAATCGGCTGACGCCACCTATACCGATACCGGCTTGGATCCGAACAAATGTTACGGCTATACGGTTCAAACCAAAGACAGCTTGGAAAATACCGGCACGGCTTCGGCTGCTTCGGAAACTTACAGTTCCGCCAATGTTCCGGGCCAGCCGACATTAGGCAGCGCCACGGTCGGCACGCTGACTTTAACCAATAGTGAAAACAGTAATCCTTCGGAAAACCCGACGACTTATTATGCCGTTTATGTGAGCAGCACCAGCCCCAGCGATTCCAATTGGTATCAAAAATGGGTCAATGGTTCGGGTGAGCCGGTGTCTTCAGAAGTTTGGCTGACTGACGCTCAATTGGATGGGTTGGTTTTGGGCAGTGGCGGAACCGCTTTGGCTGGCGGAACTACCTATGGAGTCAAAGTCAAAGCCAGAAATCAAAATAATGATGAAACCAGTTTGAGCGCTGAAGGCGTGGGCGAAACATTGGCTGCAGTCATTTCCATTACGCTGGAGCCGGGAAGCGGAACGGTTACCTACGGGCTTGTGGCTACCTCAAAAGACACGACCGGAGCGGAAAATCAGACGCAAACCGTTAGGAATAATGGAAATGTGAATGTAGATATTGATATTAAAGGTCAGAATTCGGCCAACTGGACGCTGGGCGCTTCGGCGGGAGACGCGACATATAAGCACGAATGGTGCACAAGTGATTGCGACGGCACTCCTACTTGGAATGCTGTGACAACGACATTTGACAGTGATTTTTTGGCAACCAATGTTGCTCCTGATGGCACACAAGCTTTTGATCTGAAAGTGACGGTTCCCACTTCCAATCAGGGAACAAGCCAGCAAAATGTGGATGTTTTTCTGTTAGCCACTCAACATTGATATGTGCTGTGGATAACTTTGCTTGTTTTATTTTTTTTTAAAGTTGTGCTAAAATAAAGTAAATAAAAAGTTTTTAAAAATTAAAAAAATATAAAAAATATGAAGAAATTGATTTCTTCTGTTGCTGTTATTTCGTTGGTGGCAATGTTGGTCGGAACATTTGCCTTAGCGGCTGATAACGGCCAGGTAACTGCAACGGTAACCGCTTCAGTTATTGCCATGACGGTGAGTGATGGCGATGTAACTTATGGGACGGTTGCAACGACGCGCGATACGACGAATGACGAAGAGGATGAGACGCAAACCATAACCAATACCGGCAGTGTGAATGTGGATTTTGAAATTCAAGGAACTGATTCGGCCTCTTGGGAATTGGCAGATGCGACCGGAGACGCTACTTATGCTCACAAATCCTGCATTGCGACTTGCGATGCTACGCCAACATGGACAGCCTTCAACGAAGACGCTTATACGGATTTAGATACTGGCAAAGCGCCTTTAGCTACGACCGCATTGGATCTTCAAGTTACCGTTCCATCTTCAAATGCGGGAGTGAGTCAGCAGAGCGTTAATGTTGACATTCTTGCCACTGCCAGTTAAGATTGTTTCAGGTTTTTGAAAAGCTCAGGTTATATTGGATTATAAAGTTTTTAAGTCTGCTTATTCAATTGAATGCAAAAATTTTTAAGGTTGTTTGTTCTCCTTTCAATTATATTGGTAATACTGGCTCCTCTGAAAAGTAATGCTAAATTGGGAGTAGGAGTAGGAACGGGAAAGATTGAAATGGATAAACCGTTGAAGCCGGGAGGTTTGTATAACTTGCCGTCTTTAACGGTAATTAACACCGGAGATGAACCCTCGGGTTTTAGCGTTTCAGTGGAATATAAGGGAGACCAGCCAAGAATGTCGCCTCCTAAGGAATGGTTTGTTTTTTCTCCTAGTACTTTCCATTTGGAAGCGGGACAATCTCAAATTGTCCAAGTGCAATTAAATATTCCCATAAAGACTGTTCCAGCGGACTATTTTGCTTATTTGCGAGGTTTTCCAATGCAAATAAATAATACAGCGGGAGGGGCAACCATTGGAATTGGAGCGGCTGCCAAACTGTATTTTACTGTTGCGCCTG
Source organism: uncultured Bdellovibrionales bacterium (assembly GCA_964440305.1). Taxonomy (GTDB): domain Bacteria; phylum Patescibacteriota; class Minisyncoccia; order Moranbacterales; family JAKLHP01; genus CAYTRS01. Next base: position 1,260 of record CAYTRS010000030.1, on the reverse strand, counting down.
CTAATATATTCCAAGGCGTTTATTATCGGATTATCGCCATCATAAAAAACAACGCTCCTTGGTCGTATATTGTTCTTGCCGTGGCTTTGATGAGCATTCTTATAACCCTTTTCAGAAGGTATTTTTCTTTCAATTTCGGCATTAACTTAAAAAGAAAAGATGAAAAAAGTCCGCAAGAATTGGCGGAGGAATTGGACTTCAAGTCTTACAGGGAAAGCTTAAAAGTAAATAAGGAAAAAGAAGCGAAACTGAATGATGAGAAAAGTGAAAAATAAAAATGTAAAAATAAGATTCAATGAAACGGGTTGGCAATATATTTTTTGGCGTATTATTAGCCTTTGCAATAACATACATTTTTTTCAGTTTACCCTTATCCGTTGAGTCGGCTTCCACAGGCACCATAACAGCCACGGTAGCTGTGGGAATATGCGGCAATAACATAGTTGAATACGGCGAAAATTGCGACGGTTCAGCTTTGGACGGACAAACTTGCCTAAGCCTCGGATATGACGGGGGCACTTTGAGTTGCGGTATAGGATGTGATTTTGATGTTTCCGAATGCGTAAATTTTGGCCCGGATGAAGGCAGCGCCGTTTTTTCCGGAAAAGCTTATCCTTCAAGCGCGGTTAAAATTTTGAAGGACGGCCAAATCGCGGCTACGACCGCTTCGGATTCCAATGGAAATTTTGAGACCACTCTCTCCAATTTGATAGTCGGTTCTTATACTTTCGCGGTTTATGCCTATGACAGCAATGGAAACAAATCCAAAACCGTCACATATAGAAAGGAGATAACCAAAGACGAGATTGAAGAAATTTCCGGCATTATCATCCCCCCCACACTGGAAACTGATGATGACGAGGTTGAAAAGGGAGAGGAAATGACTTTTTCCGGTCAAGCCGTGCCGTTGTCAGCAATAACGATTTATTTGTTTTCCGAAAAAGAAAGCTGGTCTTTCGGCGCAACCGCGGGAAGCAATGGCTATTATTCCTATGATTTGGACACGGATGATTTTGACGAAGATGATTATTGGATTTATGCAAAAGCCACAATCAGCGGCCAGTCAAGCGAATACGGAGAAGAAGTTTCTTTTGAGATAAGCGAGGATTCCGAATCGGAAAGCGCTTTAGCCAAAGGCTACAAAAAAGTGGATTTCAATGAAGATTACCGCGTTAACATAATTGACTTTTCCATGATGGTTCATTGGTTTGACAGATCCAATTTTCCCGTAAAAATAGATGTCAACATTGACGAAAAAGT
>CAYTRS010000029.1:0-7857 GCA_964440305.1 uncultured Bdellovibrionales bacterium | reverse complement strand
TAAAAAGCAGTTCTAATATGGTTTGCGGCAATTGTTACTATGCTAAAAATTCCCCGACAATATAGCTCCCTGGAACATATTGAACCGATAAAATGGGAAGATGTTTTTTCTAAATGGCGCGAGGGCGAAGCCTGGCAAGAAGGCTGGCAAAAGCATTGGAAAGAGCGCGGTTTTGAATCTTGGGACGAGTGGCGTAAGGTTTATGCCGATCCCCTGAAACCTGAAACACTGGAATGGTTTTTATACCGCATCAAAGATCCGCTGAAAGATTTGCCGCTTTTCTACGGTGTGCCTTCACATTCCTGGGTAGAAAAAGCCTATAGCGGAGAAATAACAAAGCAGCTAAAAGACATAATTAATCTTCCGATAATAGCAGACAATACGAAAGTTCTGGACATTAAAAAAGATTTTCCCAGTGAGACAATGCTCACTGGAATTATTCATGAAAACGGAATAGTTCTGGTTGAAGGCATGCATAGAGCAGCCGCCCTGGCAAGCTGGAAATCGGAAACACCGCTCAAAAGTAATATTACCTTAGCTCTTGCCATGTGGGACAATGAAATTCCAAAAATCGGAGGAAATAAGAAATAAGGCTTAGCTATTTGAAAGCTTTATATACAAGAGTGTGAGCTACTGAAAATGATTTTAGTCTTATAGATTTATCGAGATACAACCTCAATATAAGTAAGTCAATAGGAGACACGAGATGAAAGAAAAAAATATAGACAGGCATTGTATGGATTGCAAAACTAGAATTTTTGAATGCATGGGGTTTGTAGTTTACGGAGATTTTTTGGAAGCCATGAGTGGGAAAAGAGAATGGGAAAATGTCCGTGAAAGATGTGGTAAATGTGTGGAAGTATGGTCATTAAGAAAGGATGGTTATTTAAAAATTCGGGGATAAGATGATAAAATTAATTATAATTTTAAAAATAATTATTCTCGTGGTGTTTTCTCTATGATACAATACATTGCAAAAAAGGTTTGACGCAACGCGACAGACCTTTTTATTTTTTTTATTTCTTGTATTGAGATCCAAAACAAGTTAGTATGTAACTATATGGAACAAGAAATAATAAAAAAACTGGAAGAGCAGGAAACAAAACTTAATCAAATATACTCTTCAATAGAGAAGCTAAAGAGATATTTTCTTTGGACATTGATTATAACTATCGTAACGGTTGTGTTGCCAGTCATCGGACTGATAATCATCATTCCTTGGTTTTTAAAAATAATGACTTCGGCTTATAGCCTATAATTCGAAAAATTCCCCGGCGGTTTTTGTTTTATGGATAAAAGTGAAAAAATATCCTAATTACTCCACATCACCCATTTTTTGAAGCTTCAAAAGTTTTGAATACAGTCCGCCGTCAACCATGGAAAGCTCATAGTGGCTTCCCTCTTCCACAACTTTCCCTTTTTCCAGCACGACTATTTTGTCGGCTTTTTTAATCGTGCTCAAGCGATGGGCAATGATTATTGTTGTCCTTCCCTGGCTTAGTTTTTCCAGTGCTTTTTGGATTAATTTCTCGCTATAGCTATCTAAATTGCTCGTAGCTTCGTCAAAAATCAAGATTCGGGGATTTGCCAAAACCGCTCGCGCGATTCCAATTCTTTGCCTTTGTCCGCCGGAAAGCTTGATTCCCCGTTCACCCACCAATGTATCATATCCTTTTCCCAAACCCAGAATAAATTCTTCCGCGTTAGCGATTCGAGCCGCCGCTTGGATTTGCTTGAAGGAAACATCTTTTTTGGCATAGGCGATATTGTCCCGCACGCTCATATTGAAAATTTCCACCTCTTGCGGAACAATAGAAATAAATTTTCTGAAATCATACAAATCATATTCCTTGAGATCCCTGTCGTCCAAAAGCACTCTTCCCTCTTGCGGATCATAATGGCGGTAAATGAGCCGCGCGAGAGTGGTTTTTCCTCCGCCGGAAGGTCCGACAATCGCCGTCGCACAGCCGGAGTTTATTTTCAGATTTATTCCGTCCAGAACTTTCTGCTTTTCCGAAGAATAGGAAAAGCTCACATTTTCAAATTCAACCATTCCCTCAATATCATTCGGCTTAAATCCATTTTTCGGGTTGGCAATGGCGCTTTTTTCTCTGGAAAGATTCATAAACCTGCTGACTCCCTCTGCCCCTTCCTCCAGCCTGTCATAGAATCTGGAAAGGCGATAAAGGGAGAAGTACGCTTTCTCGGAAAGCGTGAAAGCAAAAACCAGCGTCCCGATGGTCACTTCCCCCTTCCATACGAAAAAAGCTCCCAGAAGCACAATGCTCATGCGCCCAAGATCAATAATCAAATTTCTCCCCAGCCCCATATTCAAAATCTTCCACCATTCTCGAAATTCTCCGAATTGGATTTTTTTCTTTATCGCTTCAAATTCCCGCACCTCCCGCTTTTCCTGCACGAAAGATTTTACCGTATTGATGTTTAAAATTGATTCTGTCATTTTTCCGGAGGCTTTTTCATAATTCAAATGCCTCGTTTTTCTCTGCTCATAAAGGTTTTTGTTTACTTGATAGGTCATTTTGATAAACCAAGGGGAAAAGACAAGAAGGGACAGCGCAAAACGGAAATCAATTGCAAAAAGAACGATGATAGTTATGGCCATCTGAATCAATGTCGGAAAAACTTCCCAAGACATATCTCCGATCAAATCAACAATTTTATGCACACCCCTTTCAATTTTCACGATTTTGTTTCCCGTATTTTCCTTTTCGTGGTAGCTCAGAGGAAGATAAATAAGTTTTTTCTGCGCTTCCAGCGGAAGGTAATATTCCGCGTTGACAATCACGTCAAAAATTTTCCGATCCGTAAAATACCCCAGAAGCGAACAAAGCTGGTCGCTCAAAAACATAAAGGCAATGAGATAAAGCATGGGAAGGAGCTCACTGGCATCAAAAGCAGCCAGCTTGTCTATGATTACTTTTAGAAAATACGGGCTTAATAATTGAGCGAATTCACCGAGAAAAATCAAAACCAGCAGAATTTTAATCTGTTTTTGCGAGGGTTTCAGCAGCTTCCAGAGATTAAGCCAAAAATCCCCAAATTTCACTTTTTGAGCTTTTTTTTCCATATTTTTCCGTTGCACAAACACTAAGTCATCATCATACCATATAATCCGGAATTTGAAAAGTCCGGGTTTAAAAAAGAAAAAACCCGCTTAACTTGCGGGGTTTTCCTAAAAAGTCCAGAAAATCTATTATTTCAAAGTTACGGTTGCGCCGACATCTTCCAATTTCTTCTTCATTTCTTCCGCTTGAGCTTTGGCAACTTTTTCTTTGATCACTTTCGGAGAGGCATCAACCATATCCTTGGCTTCTTTGAGTCCAAGTCCGGTGATTTCGCGGACAGCTTTAATCACATTGATTTTCTGCGCTCCAGCAGCAGTCAGTTCAACATCGAAGTCAGTCTTTTCTTCCTTATCCGCCGAAGCTTCAGCGGAGGCGGAAGCTACTCCTACCATCACAGGAGCGGCGGCGCTTACTCCGAATTTTTCTTCGAGCACCTTGACAAGTTCGGACAGATCCAAAACACTCATCTTTTCAATTTCTGAAACAATGCTTTTGAATTTTTCCGGAATTTTTATTTCCTCCTTGTCCTTTTTTTCTTCTGCCATATTATTAGCTTTTAGCTAATTAGCTTGTTAGCTTCTTAGCTTAAATAATTAAAAATTTATTAAAAATTAATTTTACTTTATTGGTTATTTCGGCTTATTTATTATTTTTTACGCGGGGATTCTTCTTTAATGTTAACTCAAATATATCAAGAGGGTTCCCCAGAAAAAAATAATAAATAAGCCGAAAAAATTAGTCTATGAGTTACTTGGATTCCGAAATTGCTTTTAACGCTTGCACCAATCCCCGCATATTCCCCGCCAGAACATTTACAAATCCGGAAACCGGAGCATTGATCGTTCCGACAAGCTTTGCTAAAAGCTCGTCTTTGGAAGGCAAGCTTGCCAGTGCCTTGATTTCCTCCTTGCTTAAAATTTTGCTTTCCAAAATTCCGGAAATTATCTTCAAATTTTCATTGTTCTTTGCAAATTTGCTCAAAATTTTCGCCGGAGCGATTTCATCTTCTTTCGCGATAGAAATTGCAACCTGTCCGTCCATCTTTTTGGCATCCATTTCAATTCCCGTTTCCTTGAAGGCGATATTGATGAAGGTTTTCTTAACAACCCTGAAATCAACTTTTTCTTTCCGCAATTCTTTCTTGAGCAAAGTCAAATCCTTGACTTTGATTCCCTTAAAATCAGCAAAAACTATGGATTTTGCGGTTTTTATTTTTTCCGCCAAATCCTTAACTAATTCTTTTTTTTGATTCTTGGTTAACATAATTAATATCCTACGAAATGCGAATTTTACGAAATTACGAACAGTTATTTCCAATTCGCAGATTCGTATTTGATTCGTAATTTATAGAGAAAAACAAAAAAATCTGCCTTTCCGCAGATTGAATAAAAATAAAGCCATAGCCTTACAACTTCCTCAGCAGGTCTTATGGATGCCTACTTTCTGCGGGTTATTCAATTGTCTTTTTGATTGTATTAAATCTTTCGAATATTGTCAACTATTCTTCTGCTTTTTCTTTTTTCTTGCTCTCGGTAACATCTTTCTTTTCATTCTTACTTTCTTCTTGTTTGGCTTCTTTTGCTTCTTCAATTTTTTCCCCTGTTTTTTCAGCTTCTTTAATTTCTTTACTTTCGGCTATAGCTGAATTATCTCCCTCTTTTTCTTTCTTAGCAGGCATCTTTACCGCCCTTTTCGCACCCTTAATAATCTTTTCCTTGATCAAAAGATTCCAAACAGAATCGGAAACTTGTGCTCCTTTTTCAATCCAATATTTTATTCTTTCGGCCTTTAAAACCGCCTTTTTGCGGTGCGGATCATAGCTCCCCAAAACCTCCACATGGCGGCCTCCCGGGGCGATAGTATGCTCTTGGGCAACTACTCTGAAATGCGCCCTATTTCTTTTTCCAACCCGATTGAATCTAATCGCTAACATAAAAATAAAAAATCACATCTTTTTAAAGCGTAAACAAATCATATATCAATAGTTTGGAGATGTCAACAGTAGCTAAAAATTCAAAATATAAAAGTAAGTCCGCTTCGGAAACTTTAATTTTAAACTTTGATTTTGCATTTTGAATTTACTTTATTATCTTTCCTCCCTGCCCGACTTGATCCAGTCTGACTGATAAAAGTTTGGAAACGCCATCCTCGCCCATCGTCACTCCATAGAGAAGCGAGGCTTGGCGCATTGTTTCACGATTGTGGGAAATGATGATGAATTGAGTTTCATTGGAAAGTTCCTGGATTATTCTTCCGAACCGCCTGGAATTGGCTTCATCCAAAGCCGCCTCAACTTCGTCCAGAATCGCAAAAGGGGGGGGATTATAGGAAATTATCGCAAAAAGCAAGGCTAGGGAAGTAAGCGACCTTTCCCCTCCGGAAAGCATGGCTAAGCTGCTGATTTTCTTTCCCGGCGGGCAGGCAAAAATATCAATACCCACTTCATCTTCAGATTCATCTTCAGAATTATTTTCCAAGTTTTCATCCAAGCCATTATCCGCATTATCTTCTTTAACTTTTAACTTTGCACTTTTAACTTTTAACTTCTTCAGATGCGCTTCCCCTCCGCCAAAAATTATTTTGAAATATTTTGAAAATTCCTTGTTGATTTCTTCAAAAGCTTTGGAAAATTCGCTGTTTATTTGGACTTCCATTTCCTTTATAACCTTTTGAAGCGAATCTATCGCCTTTTCCAAATCTTCGGACTCTTGCGACAAAAATTCAAATCGCTTATTGGTTTCCTCATACTCTTCCGCCACTAGCGGGTCAATTCCCCCAATTTGCTCAAGCTTTATCTTGAGCTTGTAAATTTCTCTTCTCATTTCTTCCTCATTGCAGATATTTGCGCCCCGCGGAAGCTCTTTTGGCTCTATTTTCAGCTCATCCTTGATTTCTTTGGCTAAATCCTCTTCCCGCACTTCAATCCGCGCCAGTTTTACCTTGGAGTCATTAAATTCATCTTTGAGCCGGCTTAGCTCTATCTGCTTTGCATGAAGCTTTCTTTCCAGCTCAAAAAATTCCTGCCGCATTTTTCTGTTTAGTTCCAGCTCTTCGGATATTATTTTTTGGATTTTTTCAATCTCATTGCTAATGCCTTGAATTTGTTCTTTGGTTTTAATTTTCCCTTGCGCCAATTGTTCCAGCTTTTTTTGGCTCTCCGCATCTCCCGCAATTTCTTTTTTTATTTCAATTTTTCCGTCTTCAATTTCTTTGGATAAATCAAAGAGATCCTGCTGGATTGCACGGGCAAATTCGCGGATATCCTGCAAATCTTCCATTTTCTCGACGGATTTTATCCTTTCAATGAGTTTTTCCTGGCTTTCCCTGATTCCGGCAAGCCTTTTTTTGATATGGCTTGAATTTACCGGAATTATTTCCACCGACTCCCTTTCTTTTTTCTTTTCTTCTTCAATCACCATTCTTCCCTCCGTAATAACCAGTTCTTTCTCCAAGGCATTGAGTTTCAGCCGCAATTCTTCACGCTTCCTTTCCATTTCTTCCTGCCTTTCCAAATCCTTGGAATTCTTTGAATGCTTTCCGATTTCATCCGTCAATTTGTCCGCTTCGCGCTGAACATTCATCATTGACGCGCCTTTCCCTTCTTTCTCGCCGGAAAGCCTTTCTTTTTCGCTTTTGAAGGAATTCCAAAGATATGAAAAAAGAGCAGTTTGTTTTTCCTTTAGAATATTCGCGATTTCCCCGCCTTTTTTTGCCCTCTCTGCCTGGCGTTTGAGAGTTCTGAGATGCGGCTCTATCTCGCTGATCAGATCTTTGACTCTCTGAAGGTTTATCCGAGTAAGTTCCAGTTTTTTTATGGAACGTTCTTTTTTTATCTGAAAATGCTTCACCCCAGCGGCGTCTTCAAGGATTGCTCTTCTCTCCGCAGCCGTGGCATTAAGAACGGCATCTGACATCCCCTGATTAATGACGCAATAGCTTTCTTTTCCTACTCCGGCTTTCGCCAAAAGATCAACAACATCCAAAAGACGCACCCGGCTTCCGTTGATGAGATATTCCGACTCCCCGCTCCGGAAAAGCTTTCTGGTAATCGCGACTTCTGAAAAATCCAGGGGTATTCTCTTGTCCTTATTGTCGAAATAAAGGGAGACATTTGCCAAACCTAAGCGGGACTTTTTTCCAGAACCGGCAAAAATTATGTCTTCCGATTTTTTCCCGCGCAGATTTTTCATCGATTGTTCTCCCATCACCCAGCGGATTGCATCTGCCACGTTTGACTTTCCGGAACCGTTAGGTCCGACAATGGCCGTGATTCCCCTTTTAGTGTCACCTGAAAAACCGCCCTCCGGAACAAATTCCAATGAGGTCTTGCTGGCAAAAGATTTGAATCCTGAAATTTCTACTTTCTTTAAAAACACGGATCCGAATTATAATCTAAATTAAATCCGAATTTCATCCGAATATATTCGCATCATTCGTATGCAATTCGTAGTTTCGCATCGCTTTACTAATTTTACTACATCTTGAGATTTTTTAAAAATCAGGAAAAATAAAAAAGCATATGGCTGTTATGAATTTGGAGGAGGAAGTGTATTTTAACCATATGCTTAATAATTTCAAGAGAGCGGTTCGCGAGGTTCCTAAAAGGAGGAGAGGGATAAAAAAGAAACCTGCGCGAACGCTCTCTGTTTATGTTTAAAGAACTGTTTGTCATTTGTTTACCAAAACTAGCATGTATTGGCATTTTTGTCAACCCGTTTGACAAGAAATAATTCAAATGCTATATTTGTAACTTGTTATAGAGAAGAGTGGA
>CAYTRS010000028.1:0-8124 GCA_964440305.1 uncultured Bdellovibrionales bacterium | reverse complement strand
AAAGCCTTGTAGTGAAGTCAAATGTATATCCCAGGAGCCACGGGCTTTCAAAGGTGAGAAATATCGGAGATGTCCGGCTTGTTTTGGTAAGCGGAATATTCATCAATTATCCCAAAAGCAAGGTGGATATAGTTTTGGTGGTCAACAGCGTCAGCCGGGGGAGGCTCAAAAATTTCATGAGCAATTTGGAAGCTGAGATCGGGAAGGAAATCAGTTATGTTCTCATGAACAGCGAGGAATTCAAATACCGCTTGGACATGTTGGACAGATTCCTTTTAGATTTTCTAGAAGGGCCCTATGATGAAATTGTGAACAGGATACCAGGTCTCAAAAGAACACTGATGGGACTAAAAAAATAAATTCAAAATTCAAAGATCAAAATGCAAAATTAAGGTGTCCAAGCCGGACTTATCTATTTATATTTTATAATTTGACGCTTTTCGTTTTGCGCTCAAAAATCTTATGGACTACTTTCTATTTTTTATAGTTGTGGCGCTGGTAGTTTTTTTAATCTGGCTGATTTTTGATTTGAAGAAAAGAATTGCGGAGAAGCCGAAAGAGGATAGCCCGGCAATTCTAATGCTTCAGGAACAGTTGAAAGAAATGCGACAGACTTTGCAGGGATTTGGAAACCAGGTTGAAAGCAGAATGGGGGATTCGGCCAAGATGATTCAGCAACAGGCCAATCAAAGCATTACAGCCATAAGAGATGTGACTGAGCAATTAACAAAGCTGGACGAGACCAATAAGCAGGTAATGGGAGTAGCCAACCAATTGCAGGGGCTGGAAGACGTTTTAAAAAATCCCAAACACCGGGGAGTGCTGGGGGAATATTTTTTGGAAACGGTTTTAAAGAATGTATTGCCGCCGAAGAATTATCAAATGCAGTATGGATTTAAGAATGGGGATATAGTTGATGCCGTTGTTTTTGTCAAAGACAAAATAATCCCCATTGATTCAAAATTCTCTCTGGAAAACTACAACCGAATTTGCCAAGAGAAAGATTCGGATCGTCGCGAAGAATTAGAAAAGCAATTCAAGGCAGATCTCAAAAACCGCATTGACGAAACATCGAAATATATCCGTCCGTCTGAAAAAACCATGGACTTTGCCTTTATGTTCATTCCGGCCGAAGGAATTTATTACGACCTTTTGATTAATCAAGTAGGCGCGGTCAAGGTCAATACTCGGGATCTGATTGAATACGCTTTTAAAGAAAAGCACGTTATTATTGTTTCTCCGACTTCATTTTTTGCCTATCTTCAAACGGTAATGCAGGGCCTCAGAGCGCTTCAAATTGAAGAATCAGCCAAGGAAATAAGAAAATATGTCGAGCTTCTCCAAAAGCATTTAATAAGCTATAATGAATATCTTAAAAAACTGGGAAATAACTTAAGCACGACGGTGAATATGTATAACCAAGCCAGCCGAGAGGTTGTTAAGATAAATAAGGATGCCAATAAAATCACAGAGGGGGAGTTGGAAATAGAATCCGAAGCTGTCGAAAGACCCAGTCTGGAATAGCCAAAGGAAAGTATTTTTTTAATTTTTAGATTATGCAATGGAAAAAAAATAAAAAAATATCTTTTTTGATCGACCTGAAATCTTTCGTCAGGTCTTTTTTTGCCCAGGAATTTTTCAGAAATCCGCTTGTCCACTGGACGCTTATCGGAACACTTTTTGCCAATATTGCCAGCTGGGCGATTTTGGCGGCATTTATCCGCCCCATTGATTTTTTGATTATTTTGCATTATAATGTCTATTTCGGGGTGGATCTCGTCGGTGCTTGGTGGCAGGCTTACATTTTGCCGGCCATGGGAGCTTTTTTCTGGATAGTTAATTTTATCCTAGCGCTAGTTTTTTTCCGCAGGAAAGAAAGAATTGCCTCGCACATTTTTCTTCTTGCCTCGTTCATAATCCAAGTCACCATCATTATTGCCGAAGTGGCAATAGTGCTGATAAATTACTAGTAGTGGCATGTAATATGCAGCAAATCTAATGTTTAAGTTTCCCGATCCTAAAACTAAAAATCCGGAAGAAAGAAAAGTTCAAAGGAGTCTTGAAATGATTCCGGGAATTTTGACATGGGCGACTCTCATCGGAATGTTTGCTTTTTCCTTTTTTTTGCCGCTCTGGGTGGCTGTCTTTATCATTCTTTTTGACATTTATTGGATTTACCGAACTGTTTTCATCAGCTGTTATTCCGTAGTCGCTTATCGGAAGCTTCAGGAGGGAAAAAGTTCGGACTGGTGGGAAAGATGCCAGAATATCCAAAACCCGGAAAATTATCTCAGGGAAATAGGGGAAAAAATTGAAAAAATGAAAGTATTTTTAGACGAAAATATTCCCAGGCATGAAAAAAAAGAAATCAAAAAAGAGATAAAGGCGCTTTTGAAATATCAAAGAGAAGTGGAAAAAATCGGGATGAGCAAAGACAAGATACTGGACTGGAAAAAAATTGTCCATGTTGTCCTTTTGCCGACAGCGGGAGAAACGGCGGATATTATCGAACCTGCCATAGATTCTGTCGCCAAAAGCAATTTCCCCAACGAGCAGATTATAATTCTGCTGGCTACAGAGGAAAGGGAAAATGAAGAAAATCGTCTTAGGAAAGTTAATTATCTTCAGAACAGATTTGACGGAGTTTTCCGTGATTTTATCGTAACCACCCATGTTGTTGCGAAAGGGGAAATGAAATGCAAAGCTTCTAACGCCACCTTTGCCGCCAAAGAGCTTATGAAATATCTTGATTTAAATAAAATAGACTATAAAAATGTGGTATTTTCCAATTTTGACTGCGATAGCGTCTGTCACCCGCAGTATTTTGCCGCTCTCACTTATGAATATATTACCGATCCAAAGCGCCTCCAGCGATCCTACCAGCCTCTGCCAATGTATCACAACAACCTTTGGGACACCAATGCTTTCGTGAGGGTTATTGTTACCAGCTCTTCATTCTGGCACATGTATCAAAGCACCAGAAAGGAAATGGTGACTTTTTCTTCCCATTCCGAGCCGTTTGACACTTTGGTAAAAGTGAATTTCTGGCCGGTAAATATGATTAGTGAGGACTCGATCATTTATTGGAAGTGCTTTTCCTATTTCAATGGAGATTATAAGGTTACGCCTATTTATCTTCCGATTTCTCTTGACGCGGTGCTGGCGGAAAGCTATTGGAAAACCATCAAAAACCAGTATAAGCAAAAAAGGCGCTGGGCTTACGGAGTAGAAAATTTTCCCGTGATTATGCGGGCAATCTGGCCAGACAAAAAAATAGGGCTTTTCAAAAAGCTGAAAGTGGCTTTTGAAATGCTGGAAGGGCACCATTCCTGGGCGACAGCTCCTTTTATCCTGGCGGTTCTTGGATGGCTCCCTCTTTTTTTGGGAGGAGCGCAGTTCAATGAAAGTGTCTTGGCCCATAACCTCCCTTTCATTACCCGCTACCTTATGAATCTGGCGCTTACAGGGCTCATTATTTCAATGTCATTGAGCTTTCTTTTGCTTCCCCCGCTTCCGCCTAAGTATACCAGAAAAAAGTATATTTTCATGTTTTTACAATGGGCTTTAGTTCCGTTTATCGCTCCAACTCTGGGAGCGATTCCAGCCATAGATTCCCAGACCAGGATTTTGATTAAAAAATATTTCGGCGAATTCTGGGTGACAGAAAAAATTAAAAAGTAGAATCATTTTAATTAAAATAAATGTATAACGTTTATATTTACCCCTTCCTTTTCTCTTTTTTGGTTTCAGCATTTCTGACGGCGGTTATCATTTTATTTTCTAAAAGATTCGGCTTGGAAAGAGAAATGCGTCATTCAAAAAAAAATTCCAAGCTTTCCCGTTTCGGAGGCGCCGCTATAATCCTAAGCTTTTTAATTGCACTTGCCGCAAATGATAATCTTGTTTTCTCCGCTCATCTTCTGGGCTTTGCTGCCGCTTCAGTTATAATCTTACTGGTGGGAATCTGGGATGACATTAGCAACCTTAGCTGGAAAATGCAGTTTCTGTTCCAAGTAGCCGTAGCCAGCCTTGTTTTTATAATGGGAATCAGGGTGGAATATATTACCAATCCTTTAGGCGGAGTGATATTTCTCGAAAAAGAGGGAAATTTTATTTTAAGTCTGGTATTTATTATTTTTTGGATTGTTTTGATGGTCAATTCAATGAACTGGATAGACGGGATTGACGGATTAAGCGGAGGAATTTCCCTAATAGGACTAATCACCATTTTTTTTCTAATTCTTAAGCCGGAGGTTAATCAGCCTCCGATGGGAATAATGGCTGCGCTGCTTTCGGGTGCACTTCTCGGATTTTTAATTTTTAATTTTTATCCGGCCAGAATTATTGCCGGAACGAGCGGGTCGGCCTTTATGGGGTTTGCCTTGGCAACCTTTGCGATTTTTTCCGGAACAAAAATAGCAACGGCACTGCTTATTATGATTATTCCAATTGTTGATTCTATCTGGGTTGTGTTTGAAAGGTTAAAAGAAGGAAAGTCAATCTTCTCGCCTGACAGAAAGCATTTGCATTATAAGCTTGCAGAACTGGGGTGGGGGAGCAAGAGAATAGCCCTGCTTTTTTATTCTTTGACGGCGCTGATTGCTTTTATCGCCCTCAATACTCGAACATTAGGAAAAATTCTGACTCTCGCCCTTGTTGCCGCAGTGACAATTTTTTTCATAATTTTCGTGAATAAGAAAATAAAGAAAGAGGAACAAAAAATATGAAAAAAATTATTTTGCTTTTGCCTTTTCTTGCCCTGCTGACATTTGTTGAATACGAATTTGTATCTTCCAAATATTCCGCTTATGGAAACAAACTGGCGGAGATCGAAATAAATGAAAAAAAATTTAAAGTGGAAATTGCCGAAAGCGAGACGAAAAAATATCTTGGCCTGGGTGACAGGAATAGTCTCTGCTCTTCTTGCGGAATGCTTTTTGTTTTCAAGGAAGAAGGAAAGCACCAATTTTGGATGAAGGGAATGAATTTTCCACTGGATATTATTTGGATTTCCGGAAATAAAATAGTTCATGTTGCCAAGAATATCAGCAAAGATTACAAAGGCACAATAACTCCTTTCGGGGAAGCGGATAAGGTTTTGGAGATAAATGCCGGATTATGCGAAAAATATGGGATTGGAGAAGGGGATGAAATTAAATTTAAAATGTGAAAATCTCAATCCAAGAGAGATTTTTACATTTTTAATAACACAAAACTCCGCGGTTGCGGAGTTTTGTTTTATTAAAAGCATTTTACTTGCAATTCATAGGAAAGGAACAACTGTTTTTATTTTTTCCATAAATCAAGATAGTGAAGGCACTCTGGCAGAGTATTTCTCGAGATTCTTAAGCTGGTTGTCATTAAGCATCTTTGACTGGTCGATTGATTTCTGAATCAAATCCTTGGAAAATTCTACGGATGTTCCTATGTGAACCGCTCCCCCGTGTCCGGCATTTTTTCGAAGGTAGTCTTCAATGAATATCTTGTGTTCTGCCGTTAAAGCAGAATCGGGATTTTTTTCCAGATAGTTTGCCAGTGCTCTTCTGGCTAAATGCGTAACACCTTCTCCCTTATTTGCCGATTCCACGAAAGAGTTTTCAGTCTCTTTGCTAACTGCAGCTGAAGCCACTTCTCCCTTTTGAGATTCGGGACTCTTGGCAGTTTCTTCCTGAGCCTCTTCAGATTTCTCCTCGCTTATTTCAATAGCCTCTTCGTCGGCCATCAGCAGTTCTTCTTCTTCCGCCTGTTGCTCTTCCAAAGAAGTTTGCGAACGCTTGGAATATGAATAAACTCCTCCTGCAATAGCCACAACGATAACGATGCTGATGATTATTCGAAGATTATCCTGAAACCAACTTTTTATCGTACCCTGCTCCATGTCTTCATTTTCCTCCTCCATATTTTTTTCTTCGTTATCCATCATTTCACCTTCCTTTCTAGCTTAATTTTTTATTTTTCAAGGTACAGCTTTCGTTGAAGCTTGTCCTCTCAATTAACTACACGGTTTAGTCTTTTAATTTTAACCCAGCCGTTTTTTGGCGTCAACTAGACAAAAATAGGGATTTAGGGCGTAATAAAATAAACTAAAAGCTAAAAACGCAAAGCGCAAATTCACAACTTAAAACTAAAAAGTATAATTAAGTTTAAAGTTAAAAATCCAAAGTTAAAAATTGCAGTTATAAGTTTAAAGTTAATTTATATAATTATAATTGAGTGTAACGAACACAATTGCTTTTAGCTTCTCACTTTAAATTTTTGACTAAAAAATAATTTTTTGATAAAAAATTATTTTTTATTGCCTGTGGATAACTTTTTGCTATTGCATTTTTATTTATATGTTATATAATTAAGTCATAATTTTTTGCACAAGCAAAAAAATAAATATAAATATAAAAATTTTGTTGGATTTGATCAAAGCAAAAATTTGTCCGATCATAATTCAAAAAAATTTTTCGAAAGGAGGTGACAACAATGGCAAAGAAGAAAGCAGCAAAGAAGAAAAAGAAAGCATCGAAGAAAAAAAGAGGATAATTTGATTTAGATTTTTCTTTTTTTGGTTTAGCCTTAAGCTAAACCAAGCATAAACTAAACCCCGCCAACGAGCGGGGTTTAGTATTGTATAGAAAGTTAAAAGTTTAAAGTAAAAAGTTTAAAGTGTAGGTGTCCGAGGCAGACTTATAAATATATTATCCTCAAATCCTAACTCTCTATCTCAATTCTAACTCACATACCCTGTTTCTTCTGCTTAGATCTTTGTGAAAAGTTATTTTTGCTTCAGGAAATATTTTTTCTGTAATATTTTGAAGCTTATTTTTTTGTTCGGGACTTATTTCCAATAGAGCTGAGATTTGTGAGTTGGGATTTGAGAGCCGATTTTTTTTTATTTGCTTTAAAAGTTTTTCATAGTGATTAAGTCCGTCATTTTTACTGAACAAAGCTGATTTTGGCTCGTATTTTTTTACATCTATAGACGCGGAAGCGTATATTTTTTTAGAAAGATAGGGGAGATTGGCGAGAATGACAGTATTTTGTAGCTTGTAGTTTGTAGCTTGTATTTTTGAAAATGGTTCCAATAGGTTTCCCTTGAGGAATTTTATTTTCTTATTCACTTTATTTTTTCTCGCGTTGTATTTTGCAATATCCAATGCTTTTTTTGAAGTATCAACACCAAAAAATTGGAAATTGGAAATTGGAAATTGGAAATTTTCCATTGCTTTAGCAATGGAAGTAATTATATTGCCGGATCCGGTGCCGATGTCTATGATTGCAGTATTTGGCATCTGGTATTTAGTATTTTGTATTTTTTTTAGGGTTAATTCAACCAGCAATTCCGTTTCGGGGCGGGGGATTAGGGTGTTTTTGTTAACCTTAAAATCCAATCCGTAAAATTCCTTGTGGCCTAGAATATACGCCAGCGGCTCATGATTAATCCTTCTTTTGATTTGAAAATTGAAAATTGAAAATTGAAAATTATTTAAAGAATATTCCGGATGCGTCAAAACAAACTCGCGGGATTTTTTTATTGCGTTTGCAATCAAAAGTTCAAGATCAAGATAATTAACCCTTCCCTTATATTTTTCAAAAATATCTTTGATGGTAGTATGCATAGATTTAAATTTAGAAACTGTCTGAAAAGTGCCTGATTAGTTCTTGTAGGTTCATGCGCCGCGTGGTATATTTTATTTGTAATTACTGGCAAACTTTATCATACTAAAAGTTTGCATAACATACAAATTTAAGCAATTATTCGTTGCCAAGTTCGCATATAAACGAGTTATCGGAAATATTGCTCTTTAAAAACAAATATTTTTAGGAAGCTTTGAAAGCCTAAAAACTTAAAGGAGGTGTAGATCATGAGTCAAAAATGGGAGGTCCATCATATTATTACCGGTGTGTCGAAAGAAATGAAAGTTGCATTGCCAAAGGGGCTACGATGTGTCAAGGACAAAATAAAAGTGCCAGTGTGGCCACATCCTTTGTATGATAAATACCACAAATGGTGTGTAAAATTCGGCATAGGCAATGGCTTTTCATTATAATAGCTTCCAAAATATGGGGAGACGATAATTGTTTCCCCGCTTCCTAAAAGTATTTGTTTTGAAATGTAAAAGAGCAATACATTCG
>CAYTRS010000027.1:0-8855 GCA_964440305.1 uncultured Bdellovibrionales bacterium | reverse complement strand
GCCCCCAGGAAAAAAGCGCGGCCACACTTAAAACTGTGAGAGTAATTGAGAATGCGTAAGCATATTTAGTTTTCGATATAATATTATATATTTTCATATGAGTATTTTCCGCCCCAGGCGGATCCGCCTATGGCGGAGGTTTTGGAGATAATGTCAAACATAAATTTAAAATTCAAATATCAAAAATCAAAATTATCCGAATATTTTAACATTTTACATTTTCATTTTACAGTTTGATTTTTTAATTTTACATTAACTACGATTCCCAGCCTTTTTTCCGCCCATTCGCCGACCAGAAATTTTAGCAGCGTCCTGGTAATTGTAATCGCAGTAAACATTGAAACCAAAACTCCGATAAGAAGCGTTACTGCGAATCCCTTCACAAAACTTGTTCCGAAAATTATAAGAATTAGGGAGGTTATTATTGAGGAAACATTTCCATCACGGATTGAAGTCCATGCTCTTCTGAAGCCTTCTTCCAATGCTCCCTTAAGATTTCTTCCTCTTGCAATTTCTTCCTTGGTGCGTTCAAAAATCAAGATATTTGCATCTACTGCCATTCCGACTGAGAGAATAAAGCCTGCTATCCCAGAAAGAGTCAGGGTTATGGAAAAGGGAGTAAATGAGGAAAGTTTGAAAATAGAAACCATCAATACGGAATAAATTATCAAAGCTAAAGAGGCGATAAATCCCAAAAACCGGTAGTTAAGCAGCATAAAAACTATCACCGCGACAATGCCGATAAGCCCTGCAAAAACGCTTTGCTCCAGTGATTTTGCTCCGAGAGTTGCTTCCACACTCTGCTGGGAAATAAGAGAAAGCGGAACCGGCAAGGCTCCCTCATTAAGCCTTCCGGCAAGCTCTTTTGCCTCTTCCGTGCTGAAATTTCCGGTTATTACCGCTTCTCCGTCGGTAATTTCCGCCTGAACTGTCGGGGCGCTAATTATTCTGCCGTCAAGAAATATGGCAATGGTTTTATCCAAATTTTTCTTAGTAAGGTCGGCAAATAACTTTTTTCCTTCATCATCAAATTTTAGCGATACCTGCGGCTCTCCGATTCCCTGTCCAGCAAACACTACTTGCGCATCTTTGAGGTTTTTTCCGGTAAGATTAGTGCTGACATAATTCAATTCCGGAATGCTGTCTGTCGATTGCTTTTCAAACAAAATATGCTGGGAATGAACCTCCTTTTCCTCGCCTTCCCCCTCTGATTCGATTAATTTTATAATATGCCAGCCGTATTGCGTTTCCACCAGTTCCGGATAAATCATTCCAGGGCTTAAATTTTCTTCAAACAAAACTTTGTCAAATTCGGGAACAAATGTTCCTTTTTTTGCAAACCCCAAATCTCCGCCACTATCTTTTGATCCGGGATCCTGGCTGTTAGCTTTGGCAAGCTCTTCAAAATTTTCTCCTTTAAGTGCTTTTTGAAGGATTTCTTGGGCTTTCTTCTTTGTTTCTTCGTTAGCTTTAGCAAAAAAGCTGGCTATCTCCGGAGTCGTTCCATCCCCCTCCTCCTTAAATTCCAAAAATGGAGTTTCCTTGATTTGATTTTTTGCCTGTTCAATGTCTTTAATCCCCGGAAGCTCAACAATAATGCGATAATCATTCCCTGATTTCGCGGTCTGCACTACCGGTTCGGCTACTCCGAAGGCATTGATTCTTCTTTCAATGACATCCTGTGCTGCCTGTATTGCTTCATCCGTTTTTCCTCCTTCAAGGCCTGAAATATCGGCTTTGTATTCCAGATGGATTCCTCCCTGTAGGTCAAGGCCTAAATTTATTTTCAATTTATCAGAAATATTGCTTGCTCCAGGCACAAAAAAAGCAATTTTCGGATATGAAATAAATCCGGCCAAGACTGCCAGAATAACAATGCTCGCAAATTTTAATTTCATTTTCTGCCTGATATTCATATTTTTCATTATTATACAATGCTTAAGAAAAAGCAATAACTGGAAATTTTCAATAAAAAAACCGCTCCTTCCGAAGTGTTATTTGTGTTTTTGCATTTTCATTGTGTCCAATGCGTATTCAAGCCAAATAGTCGGTTCATTATAGGAATATGAAAATATCGCTATTCTCAAGCTTTTTATAATTTAGGCCTTCTTTCATTTTTTTTGGTCACGAATATTATTATTTTTTTATCCTTTGTTGCAACCTCTTATTTTGAGAAGGTAAACGAATCAAGAACCGAGCCTTTTATTGAATATATTTCTACTGTTATTTCCTTTCCTTTTACATTTACCATGGCAAAATGCTTTCCTATGTAATAATATTCAGCCACTCCCTTTCTCGGTGCTTCATGGTCAAAAGAATCCGTATTTCCTATGACAAATTGATAAACTCCTTCGATATTGCGTCGGCTATGGATATGTTCATGGCCTGAAAATACGGCGGTAACATTATGTTTTTTCAAAATATTCCACAAAGCGTCCCGCTCGCTCGGGTTTACGTCCAAGCTTTCTCCTATCTTAGAGCTTACTGGATAAGCCGGCTCATGGAAAAAAATAAACACATTCTCTTTTTTATTTTTTGACAAATCCGCCTCTAGCCAGCCTCTTTGTTCCCTGTTAATAATATGCTCTTCGGGATTTTCGCTATTGAGAACTACAAAATGGGAATTTTGTAAATCAAAAAAATAAGCCGTTTCAATGAAACTCGCAGGACCGTTTGCCGGAAGATTGAAAACTTTTTTCCAAGCCTCGTCTGATTTTTTTTCTCCGGTCCGGTCATGGTTTCCCATTGCCGGATATGTTTTAGCGGCCAAGCTTCTTAATTGGCTTTTCCACTGGCCCAGCTTGCTTTCGCAATCCTTGTCGCAGCTTGAGACCAAATCTCCTGCCGAAAAAACCAGTTCGGGATTTTTGCTTTCAATTTGCCTTACCGCACTTGCAAATCCGCCATTTGCAACCGGCTGAAAATATTGAGTGTCTCCCAATACCGCAAAAGAAAAGTTTATTTCCTCATTCTTTATTGTTCCGAGGTTTTCTTCTTCCGCACTTTCACTTTTTTCGGGCGCCTCCTTTTTTGTTTCTACTGACGCACCTTTCTTTTCTTCACTGTTAATTTTATCATCAGCTTCATTTATTATTGAAGTTTTTGATAACGTAGAAAGCTCCGCTTTTTCCAATTTCTGTTGCGCAAAAAATATTCCTCCTCCAAAAGATAAAGCAGTGGCAATTAAAAAAAATAATAAATAAAAAGCAGTTTTTTTCACCTAATTAAATTTAAACGTTACCAATCTTCGGACTCGCTCCTATATTCTAACTGCTTTTTTAATTTATTTCCAGATATTGCTTTAACCTTTCCATTGCTTAATCACTTAATACAGCTTTGAAATTATTTTTATTCCAAAAAAGAGGAAAAAATTTTCCTCTTTAAAGTGCTTTTATGGCCTTGCGATTAAGTTTTATTGGCTGACGGGAGCAGCTGTGGTTGTATCAGCGGGAGTTTCTGGAGTGGTTTCTGGAACGGCTTCCGTTATGGTATCCTCCACCTCTTCATTAAGCTGTTCCTCTTCTTCATTTTCCAGGGGTTCTTCGCTATAACCGCTGAAAAGCCTAAAGACCCATCCCAAAACACTGAATCCTTCCTCATTCTGCTCAATCACATCTTTTATTCTTTCCCTTTCTTGAGTGAGAACAACTAATTGTTCCTCCAGCATAAGTTTTTCTTCCTCGCCCTGAACTTGCGACATTACCTTGGTAAGTTTTCTTATTTGATTCCGATTATGGACCAAGCTGCTTCGGAGTTGTCCCAGGTTTTTATAGTCAGTTCCAAAAAGGAAATTTTTAAACTTGTTTCTACTTTCCAGTTGTTCAATAGTCCCCGCTGTTTCATCGGTAGTTTCTTCCTCTTCCTCGGCTATTTGCTCTATTTCATCTGCAACCTCTCCGCTGATTTCATCCGTTGCGGAAGTTGCAGATTCTTCATCTAACACATTTCCTCCTTCCGCTGCGATTTCTTTCAGGTTATTTGCAGATTGCTTTATTTTTATTTTATGCAGCTGCGCATTTGTCTGCCCGCTTGCAGGCTTTTGATAATTTTTGATGTCCTGCTTTTTAACTTTGCTCTTGCTCGATTTTTCTGATTTGGAGCTGCTGTTTCCGCCTCCGCTTTTATCATTTTTTGCTGATGCTACTGATGTAGATATGCAAAACGACAGGACAAAAGCAAGAAGCAGTATTTTTTTGCATTTTTGGTTCATATTTTTTTATTAATGATTAAAAATTTTTTATTTAGGCGTTTATTTTGAAACTACTATGCTAACCGACGCATTTCCAACATTTCCAGCCGCATCGTAGCATTTGAAGGAAATTGAGTGATTTCCAACAGAAACTTTTTTAGTGTTCCAAGAATAACTGGCGGTTCCGGCCGTATAGCTTTTCGTTAATTTTCCGTCTATATATAGTTCCATTTTGGTTACTCCAATATTATCTGTAGCGGAGGCAGAAATGTTTACTAATCCTGAAACTGTACTTCCATCCTTTGGAGAAGAAATAATAACAGTTGGGGCTTGAATATCTCCCTGATTTGAAACTGTAACTGTTATGGGAGTGGAAGTTCCTTTATTTAAAGCAGCATCATAAGCATAAGCGGTTATCTGGTTGCTTCCGTTTGCTGACTTAGTTGAGTCCCAAGGAACGCTGTAAGGCAAAGAATTATCGCTTCCGATAAGCTGGTTGTTGGAATAAAATTCCACTTTTATCACGCCCACATTGTCTGATGCGTCAGCAGAAACATTTATCAATCCCGAAACAGTAGCTCCATTTTGAGGAAAAGTGATTGAGACTTGAGGAATAACAGTGTCTGAAAGAGGAGGTGTTATTTGTCCGGATGATGCAAGCTGGGCTGCGGCACCGATATTTACTCTTCCCCATCCATAGTAAGTGTCAAAACCCGCTTCTCCCAAATCATCTGCGCTGGTGAATAGCACGTTTTGTGCCTGATCAGGAGTAAAATTTGGGTTAATAGAAAAAATCAACGCTAAGGCTCCGGCTGTAATAGGTGAGGAAAATGAGGTTCCAGAAACACTTCCATATCCTCCGCCATTGGTAGTTGTTAAAATACCCGAACCTGGTGCGGAAACATCAATCCAGCTGCCAAAATTTGAAAAACTGGCTTTTATATCCGTGCTGGTTGTTGCAGAAACGGCGATAACCTTTTGAAGGGCGGCAGGATAATAAGGAGTATCAGTTGAATAATTATGGGCGCAAGCCACAGTTATTATTCCTTTTTGCCAAGCATAATCCACAGCGCTTTGCATAGTAGAGGAAGAACTTGTTCCTCCAATACTAATATTAAGCACCTTGGCTCCATGGTCAGCTGCATAGGTTATTGCCCGGCTTATATTGTAGTAACTGGCGTAGTTTGTAGAATCCAAAACTACTAGGGGCATAATTTTATTTTTCCAAGTTACTCCAGCCACTCCGACGGAGTTATTGCTAATAGCGGATGCTGTTCCGGAAACCTTGGTTCCGTGACCCAAAACATCATGAGTATCGGTATTGTTAGACAGAAAATTGTATCCCGGAACTAATTTTGAAGAAATATCGGGATGAGTCGGATCTATTCCAGAATCAATAACTCCAATGACTACTCCTTCCGATCCAGTGTTAAGGTCCCATCCAATCGGAGCAGAAATCTTCGGGAGATGCCATTGGCTGGGATATTTCGGATCATCAGGAATAATTCCTCCTTCCGCAAGGTAGTTATTTTCCGCAAATTCAACTTTGGAATTTTTGGAAAGTTTTTCCAATATTTCCCCTCTTTTATCTTCCGGAACGGAAACCAATTTTGTTTTAATCTGAGAGATTTCTTCCTTGACCTTGAGATCCGACTTTTTAAATAATTCCTCCTCTTCTTTCTTTGAGGTTCCCTTTTTCATTTGCACGATAATTTCTCCCGGAACAAACTTTTCTGATTTTTCCCTTTCCTTGGTCTCTTTTTTGCTATCCGCAAAAGAGGAAGTCTGAATATTTATCTGGACCATCCAGATTAACGCTGTCAGCAATCCCCCGATAAAAGCAATTATAAAAACCGCTTTCCATGTTTTAACGTTTTTCTTGTTAATCATCACCATTTGGCGGTTAATCCAGTTGCTGCTTTCATGCGCAGCTATATCAACTTTCCTCAATTCTTTGTTTTTATTTTGCATATTTCTTAAAAAAATTATTAATCAATTTCCATTTTTAAAAGTTCCAGTGGACTTATTAGCTAGTATTCTACGCTACTAATATTATACTATTTGCCGGTAAAATTGCCAAGCTGATAAAAACATTTTTTATTCAAAAACTCTGGAATTGTAAAGAGCTGTCAAGGCATGCATGGAAAAAACCTTAAGAAATTCGATTTCTTGTGATTCAAGTCTTTTGTTTCCGTCAAATCCAAGAAATAAAAACCCCTTGCAGCCACTGTCTTTGACTAAGGGAAGAGCCATAAAATGGTTCAATTCCGCGATTTCCCCAAAGCTTCCAATATCTTTTTCTTCAAAAGAACCGCTTATTAAAACATTTTTTTCCAACATTTTTTTTAAGAATCCGGCTTGTTCTTGAGAAACAAGCCTAATATTGTCAAAATTTTCTATTCTAACTCCTTCTTTGTAAAGTAATTTGAACTGCCCATTGCCTATGTGCTTATAAATCAATCCTGATTTTGCATTGGAAATATTTATTGCAGAATGTGTTATATATTCTATTATTTCCTGCTTGTTATTTTTTCCCGAAGAAATAGATTCTAGTTCCGACAAGAAAGAAATTTTACGATTGACAATGCCTGCATGCAGATGAGATTCAATTAGCTTCTCTTCGGTTATTTTTCTGAGCTTCTTTTGGCTCTCAAGACGTTTTTCCTCCGCAATTTTATGTGAAGTTATGTCGCGACCGACAGATTGATACCCGACGATTTTACCCTTACTGCTAAAAATGGCTTTATTTTTCCATGAATTCCAGCGTTCTTTTCCTCCAGAAAGGGATGTTTTGTTTTCTATTTCTGCTACCGGGTTTAAGTGGCACAATCCAGATATACACTCGCGGATTTCATCCTGTCTTTCTTTGAAAACTTCTGATATGAATTTTTTCCCAACCAATTCCGCTGGTTTTTTCCCCAAATATCTGCATAAAGCAGTATTAACAAACAATATTTTTCCGTCAGGCTGAAATCGGCAAATGAGCTCGGTTTGGTCTTCAACAATCGCTCGATATTCCTGCTCTTTTCTTTTTAACAGTTCTCGGCTTTTGGCAAGATCCAAAAAAAGCAGATTATAGGGTTTCATTAGGGCTAATTGCAAAATAGCTTTATATAAAATGAGAAATGAGAAAAATTTGAATAAATGCCCGATTATGTTCATGAAACTGTCTACTCCAAAATATAGCGTAAAAATCAGTTCGGAAATAATTTTAACAGCTATAGCAAGAGACAGCATTCTCCCAAGATCATAATCAAGAAGACTTCTTTTTTTGAATAAAATAATAGCTGAAAGCAAAAAAAGAGCGGATATTATATATTCGCTTATTTTTTTAAAATAAGTAAGTCCGCTTTCCTCCGTATATGCCAAGGGAAAAATTTTCCAATAAAAAATAGAAAGAATAACAAGCAAAAAAAATGCCAAATAGCCCAAAAAAATCCTGTCTGCTTTTTTTATTGTCTGCTGCGGATCCGATTTAAATCCCCTTTTTAGGAAAACAAAAGCCGCAATAAATGAGACGGCTTCTATGAACCGGGCGGATATCCAAAGTTGGGTTGCAGGATTGGCATCATAACCTTCAAAAATATTCATTCCCTTATAAACCAATGTATGCATTAAATCCAATCCTCCAATAAAAAAATAGCTGATTCCAATAATAAGCAGGAAATTGTTATCTATAAAACGGCGGGAATTCCAGGCAATTACAAATATGCCGAAAGTAATGATTATAGTTGCCAGCTCTACCAATAGATGAAAAAGAAGGTAGCTATATAGGCTCGTAAAATACAAAGATAAAGAGATTATTACAATAACAAGCGGAAAAAATCTTCCCTCAATATTTTCTTGAATGTCTTTCATATGCCAAAAATTATCATTTTTTAAAGGTGTTTTTTCACAAAAGGTCATTCCAATATATCTTATATTGGTAATTTAGTCAAACAATAAAAAACCCGGAAATTATGCCGAGTTTATATTTTTTTTAATGCTTTTTTTCACATTTTTTAGCTTAATACATCCACCAAAAAAGATGGTCGCGCAGAAAATTCCAGGTCTGATCCGGATACTTGTAGTGCATGACATACTCCTGCGCTATCTTGGGAAGACCGACTAAAATGATAATAAGGAAATTCCTTTTCCAGTTTATTTCAAATGACTTGAAATATTTCTTGATAATTGTCACGGCAAGATAATAATTTTCAAAAATATTTGGTGCCAGAAAAAAAGCCGGGCGGAATCCAAAAAGCTCGAAAATCGCAAATCCAGCAAATCGCCAGATAAAAAGAGTTTTCCCCGTACGCCTAACCGCAATATTGCTCCATTTGGAAATCACCAAAAATTCAAAAAATAAATACCAAGTGTCAAAAACTTTGTCAAAATTGTGATATATGGAATCGTCTAGTATTCCCGATCCGAAACGCTCAAACGTCATTACATCCGAAGCGTCTGCAAGAATTGCCAAAAGCGCTCCGCCAAGAGGAAAGCGAAGAATCACAAAAGGAACAAAAGTCCTGATTAAGATTATAACAATAAGAGCAACATTTCCTTCCATATCTTAATTTTATCATAATCTTCCTAATATTCCCTGATTTTTTTCCTTATTTCCCTGTAATCAGGAATAGATTTTTCAACTAATTCCCAAAATCCGCGGCTATGATTAAATTGCCGC
>CAYTRS010000026.1:0-8903 GCA_964440305.1 uncultured Bdellovibrionales bacterium | reverse complement strand
TATGATAGATATTTCTTCCCTCTTCAATTCCAGAAACAATACTTCCGAAATTATCGTCTAGAAGAATAATATCAGAAGCTTCTTTGGCGACCTCTGTTCCAATTTTTCCCATTGCCACTCCTACATCGGCTGAAGTTAGAGACAGGGCATCATTAACGCCATCGCCTGTCATAGCCACTATTTTCCCTGCTAACTTATATGCATTGATTATTTTCAGTTTATGAAGAGGAGTTACTCTGGCAAAAACGCTGACTTTGTCCAACTGCTCCGCTAAATCTCGCTCAGACATCTTGTCAATCTCCGATCCTTCCAAAATTAAATCTCCCTTTTCGTAAATTCCTGACTCTTTGGCGATGGCTCTGGCAGTTACCTTATGGTCTCCTGTTATCATAACAAGCTTTATGCCCGCCGATTTCACTTTGTTGACCGCTTCTTCAACCTCAACTCTCAGTGAATCTTCAATGCCCAAGAAGCCGACAAAATCAAGTGATTCCAATTTTTCGGGAATTCTGTTTTCATTTTCCAGATTTTTTATTCCCAGAGCCACGACTCGCAATCCCCTGCCAGACATTTTTATAAAAATATCTTTTAACTTTTCTTTTTCATCGCCAGCAAGAATTTTAATTTCCGGCTTATTCCAAATTCTATCGGAAACACCTAAAATTTCTTCGGGTGCCCCGACTGCCAATAATAGATGCCCTCCTTTTTCCTCGTAAAGAGTTGTGTGATATTTCAATTTATAGTCAAATGGCTTTTCTTCAACCTTGACCAGCTCCTTCTTCAATTCCGATTTGTGGAATCCAATCTTTTCCGCCAACACCAAAGTCGCCGCTTCTGTCGGGTCGCCTGATATTTTCCATACTCCCAAATTACTGTCAAAAGCTAAATGAGCATTGCTGCACAAAGCTCCGATTTTGCCGACTATTAGCAATTCCGAGTGATTAAGCGGTTCGATAATTTTTCCGTCCAGCTCAAATTCGCCTCTTGACTCATAACCAATTCCTTTTACTGAAAATGATTTTCCGTCAATGTATATTTCCTTAACTGACAGTTCATTTTTGGTTAGTGTACCTGTTTTATCCACCGCAATTATGCTTGTCTGTCCCAATGCTTCCACTGCCTGAAGCCTTTTTATCAGCACATTGCGTTTGCCCATTCGCCAAACACCTGTTGCCAAAACCAATGTCACCACAATCGGAAGCCCTTCAGGAATGATGGAAACAGAGATAGCCACAATAGTAGTAAACACTTCTTTTATGGCGTGCCCGAAGGCAGTCCCAATTCCAAGCAGAACAATGCCGATTGAAAAAACCACAGCAATGATGAAACGGGAAAGACGGTGAATGTCCTTTTTAAGAGGCAACTCCTCGTCAATTTTGGATATTTTTTTCGCAATGCCTCCGATAATCGTATCGCTTCCAGTCGCTACCACAATAGCTTTTCCGCTTCCAAAAACAACATTTGTTCCCTTAAAAGCTATGTTTTTTTGCTCGGAAATCGGAACATTGGATTTTTTTATAACGTCTGCCAATTTGAATTTGGGATTTGATTCTCCGGTTAAGGCGGATTCGTCGGTCTGAAGGTATTCGGAAGATAAAATCCTTGCGTCAGCGGGAACCTTTTCCCCCTCGCGAAGAATAATGACATCTCCAGGTACAGCCTCTTCATTAGAAACAATATATTCTTTTCCGTCACGGATAATAGTGGCGTTTGTCTTGGTAAGATTTTTAAGAGCGGCAAAAATGTTTTGGGCCTTTCCCTCCTGAATTGTTCCGACTACGGCATTGAAAAACAGCACGAATAAAATAACGAATCCGTCAATACTTTCTCCTGTTAAAAAAACAACAACTGTAGCAAGAAATAGAATAAAGATAAGCGGACTTTGAAACTGACGAAGAAATATAATTGCCAAATTATCAGCCTTAACCTCTGGCAACTTATTGAGTCCATATTTTAAAAGTCGGTTTCTTGCTTCGCTTTCTTTCAGTCCGTGTTCACTCGTCTTTAGCTCTTGATAAATCTCATTCAAATCCCTATTATAATAATTTTCTGGTGGCTTGCTTTGCATTGTTCCATTATACCATAAGCTACGCAAAAAAACCGCCTTTTAAGCGGTGGTTGCTAAAAAATAGGGTATTTATTCTTCAATTTTTAGCGCCTTTCCCTTAACAATCGTTTCGGCAATTTTCAATCTGGCGGAAGCCAAAATGCGCTGAAATGTGCTTTGCGAAGTATTCATTTTTTTTGAAGCTTCAATTTGTTCCAAACCGTCAAAATCCTTAAGTTTCACCGCCTCCATCTCTTCTTTCGTCAAAACCATTTCTTCCAACTGGCGCATTGGGATTCCTTGAGGCTTGAAATAATGGGC
Organism: uncultured Bdellovibrionales bacterium; assembly: GCA_964440305.1. Taxonomy (GTDB): domain Bacteria; phylum Patescibacteriota; class Minisyncoccia; order Moranbacterales; family JAKLHP01; genus CAYTRS01. The sequence continues at coordinate 6,535 of CAYTRS010000026.1, read as the reverse complement.
TTTGGGTTTGAAATGCAGTCGCCTGCATAATCTTGGTCTGGTCATATTATTTTCTTTCTAAACTAACATTACAATTGGGACACAAAAGAGTTGAGCAAGGCACTCCTCTTTCGTGCGGAACGCTATAATTGCATTTGGGACAAACGCATTTTCCATCAGGTCCTTTGCTAGTTGCTTTTTCAATTTTTTCCTTAAATTTACCTTTTCTTTGCCAACCGAAACTTTTTCCAAAAGCAGGCTTATAAAAATTGCTTTCCATTTCGTGGCTTTTAATTTGAATGGCAATATATGAAAGGTTTTCTATTTTTTTTATCAATTCTTCCCGTAATTTTTCAGAAATTTTTGTAGCTTCGTCAACTTTCAACTCACTAGACAAACTAATTTCCAAATTAGCGGTGATGACCGATCCTTTCTTTTGAGTTTTTAAAGCAATTACTTTTATTTTCTCTTTTTTGGCTATATTGTTTATTTCTTCCTCCACCGCTTCATCCGCCGAAACATCTAAAAGCGAGTCTATTGCTTCTTTTCCCAGAGAAAATGATTCTTTAATAATATACAGTCCGATCAAAAAAGCCAAAATAGAATCGGCATAGATCCAATATTTGGATAATATCAATCCGAACAAAACCGCCACGGAAGCCAAAACATCTGCCTTGTCATGCGATCCGTCCGCCAAAAGTGTCAAAGAATTTTCTTTCCGGCCGTAATATATCTTTATCCTTGAGGTAGCATAATTTACAAAGACAGACAACAGCATAATGGAAAAACCCAGATAACCGACTTTTAGTTTTTCCGATTCTAAAAAATTTTGATAGGCGTCATAAATCACTCCCAGTCCGGTTGCCAAAAGAATTAAAGTAATCACAATTCCACTCAAAACCTCCAGCTTATAGTAACCATAGGGGTGTTTCTTATCTACTGGCTTTTGGGAAGTTTTGATTCCCAAATAACCAATTAATGAAGAAAAAATATCTGTCAAAGAATGAAAGCCTTCCGCTATAATCGCCGAGGAATGAGAAAAATAACCGATAAAAATTTTTCCACCAGCCAAAAAAGCGTTGGCTAAAATTGAAATAATGGCGATTTTTTCCTTCATCACTTTATATTACAAATTTATCCAAACATCAGCCACTCGGGCTTGAAAATCAAAAGCAATCCGATCATGATCATTATCAGTCCGCCAACCAGTTGCGAATATTTGGAATATTTTGTGGACATCCCGGTCATTTCAAGTGTAATCATGGCCATAAAGAAAATAAACAGGTCGTCCAGCATAAAAAAGAAAACGTAAAACAAGATATAAAGGTAATATTGCCATTTGGCAAGATCATTAAGCACCAGCACCTGAGTATAAACCGCCGGCAATCCCGCTGAACAAATAAGCTCCACCAAATTCACCATAAAAGCCAAAACGGCAATTCCTCCCAAAGCCATCCAAAAGCTGTTTTTGGTTGCTATGTTTTTTAACTTTTGAAAAACTTTTTTGCGGCTTTCCTTGTTGGTAACCTTGCATGCATCACCTCTGTTTGCCAAAAATTCTTTCAAGCTGTAGCTCCCACCCAGCAATGCCAGAATTCCGATCATTATCCTTACCCAGACGACAAAACCCAGAAACAAAATAAGATTAAGCCAGGCGGACATAAACAAAAAATAGACAACAGCCGAAACAACAATAAAAGCAGTTCCCAATATCCACATTCTTTTTCGATCTTTCATTCCCAAAAGCAAACTGATAAGAAACAAAAGGGCCCACATGGCGCAAGGATTGAAACCGTCCAAAAGCCCCATAACCACCGTCAGAATAGGCAGGGAAAATTTGTAAGCGTCAATTTTTCCTATAATCGGAAGGCTTATTATTTTTTCCGAATCACTTTTCTTCGGAGTCGCTTCTTTTTCCAAATTTTGCTTATTGCCGTTATTGGAGTTGATTATGTCCGCTACCCGATCGGGACATGCGCCACTCGCGCATTTTTTTATTCTGCTTTCAATTTCTTCCGAAGTCACACCATCCGCATAGCCGACAAAATATTCATCTCCGATAACCGAAAAGGGCACTCCCCCAATATCCGCGCTTAAAAAACTGCCTACTTTCTTTAGCAGAAGGGCGTTTTCTTTATTATGATAAACTTCAAAGCTCTTTATCTCTAAATTCGGATATTTTCCCTGAATTTGCTCCAAAAATTCCATTTCTTTCTCACAATGAGGGCATCCGTCTCCGTAGAAAAAATATAAGTTAAGGGAATTCGAAGCATCGGCCGGAATGCTCAATTGAATGAAAAAAAGCGCAGAAATGAAAATCAGCGTTATTATCTTTTTTATTTTTCTTGGATAATTCATAAAAAGCTACGTTTATTTTAACTTAACTTTACATTATTATGCCTCCAAAAACAACCCTTCCCTTGCCTGCCGGCTTTGCCCCGCGCTAAAATTATATTAATCGGCGCGAGGCAAATCTCGATGGAAATTCTATTTTTTCAGCTTTTTAAGCTCTTCTTCTGCCATGTGAAGCTCCTGTTTCAAATCCTCAACTTCTGACTTTAGCAAATCTTCTCTTTCATTTTTCGGCAATGCCTGATATTTCCTCCAAAACCAACCGCACATTACCCTGCCATATCCTCTTCCCCATCCCAGACCCGGACCATAGCCCGCTCCGCAAGGACCCATTCCCCTGCCAGTCATCGGACCCATTCCCATCGGTCCTGTTTTATCTTGTTGCGGCATAATTATCACCTCCTTTTCTATTTTAGTTTTCCTAGTCATATTTATATAATGAATATATACCCATTATATAATACTGTCAATAATTAAATATATTTCAATCAAAAAATAGAAAAATAAAAATGCCTCCAAGCAAAAGGGGCATTTATTTTTAAGTTAAGCAGATAATTTATTCAGCAGAAATTTAGTGCTAAAAATTAGATATCATAATCCTTGTCAAAGCGGTCAGGAATTTAAGGCAATTGAATTCATAATCTTCAATGCTATTCTCTTTTTTTTCTGAAAGGGGGCATCTTTCACAGGAAAATCCGTCGTATTTGATTGCATTATTAATGCATATTGCCTGAAACTTACACCTTATCCAGCGATTTTCTTTCAGATACTCTATCATCTCAACAGACTCATACTTTCTTCTTTTTTTAAGAAGCGGAACTATAATCGCTCCATTGAAAAGATGTATTTCTTTTTCTTTAATAAAACCATTGCCCTTGCCGTGTGCTGCTTCCATTATCTCCTCCTTTTTCTTTTTTTATTTATTCAAATCAATAAAAAAGAACTGTCTTTAAATTAATCATTAATTTCACTTTTGTCAATATAAAATAAATAATTTCAAGCAAACCGGTCTTGGAAATGGACAGTCCAAAAAAGCAAAAACGCCCGGCCGGATGTTTTTGCTTTTGCAAAATCGCTTTTTTATTTTCACAGCTAACTCAACAATCTCTCCACGTCCATAATTTCTTTTTCTATATGGCGCTCTATTCTTTTCAAATCATTCATCAAGTGCTCCCTGTAATTGCTTTCTCTTTCGGAAAGCAATTTTTGGGAACTCATTCTTTCAACCAGCTTTAGCTCTTTGCCGATCTCCCGATGCAGCATCATAAATCCCTTGTGAACGGCATCCTCAATTTCCCGAACTTCTTTTTTAAACTGCCTGTTTTTTTTGCGTATTTTCTTGGCATACAAGCCCGCGTAAAAAATCAAAATAGAAATTATTATAAATAAGACTCCGATTATCAGGGATAGCAGCGTTTCATAGCTAACTCTCGATGATCCTATCTGCAACGCCGTTTTATTAATTGTCATTTTCATTTGGGGGCTCGGGGGGCTTAATTGCTCTCCCACTTTGCTTTGCGCCCACAAAATATAATCGCCGTCGTTCAGAAAAGCGTCGTGCCGATAGAACCATTCGCCCTTGCTGTCAACCTCAACCTCCTCGCTGAAAGCCTCTCCCGTCCTGTCATTCTTGATGTATATTTTTATTTTTCCTCCGCTAGTTTGCGCTTTTCCTCCGGCATAGAAAATTTCATTGTTGGAGATATTTTTTGAAATTGCCGTAATCAAGGGAGGTTCCATTTCCAAAAGGGCGTCTTCGGCTTTGGCCGCAGCTCCCCAAAAGAAACTGCTTACGATTAAAACCATCAGCATTGCCAATCCTTTATACTTTTTCTTAAGTTGCTTCAATTCCCTAAGCTTTTCCCGAACATCATCGGGCAAACGTTCGTCGCCTCTCGTTTCCCCCATTCCCAAGTACCAATTCCTAAGTCGCCAAGTAAGATACAGCAAGGCCGATATGACAACCAGCATCACCGGGAAAAACCAGATCCAAGGAATGGCCGAGCGATCGCGAATCACCAGCCCCTCGCTGCTTACAAACTGAAAGGGGGCATTGGAAATTTTCAGCCGCTTGATTGAATCGCGATAATTGCCTGCCGCGTCATAAGCGCGGACAATGACATCATAATTTCCCAACTCCAAATCATTGCTCAAATAGGGACTATTGGCCTCAATAAACATCTTCTGATCTTCTTGGGATCCGGCACGGGCATAATCATCACTCAATCTCACAATCTTCAATTCATAATGGCTTACGCTGGACAGGTTGTCTGTGGTGGCAAATTGAATGACGGGATTTTTTCTGGCTGTGGAACTGGAAGGGAAAATATCAACGAAAAATTCGGCTGGCGGAGTGCTGTCAATATTCAAGGCATAATGAGTCGTCCCTCCCCAAACATTGTCCTTGTTCAAGGCTTTGATGTGAAAATAGTGCCGGCCGTCGGAAAGGTTTTTATAAGATATGTTATTTTTATATCCTTCGGAAACATCGTCGGGAATTTCGCTCGGATCATCGCTTAGGACATAGCTGTATTCATCAACAATGCTGGGATCGGGATCGGCCCACTTCAAAACAGCCGAGGAAAATCCATACCAGCGCGACTGGTCGGCATGCGTTTCGGAAATAACTTCCGGACCGGAGGGAGGAGGCAGAGTCAGGGCGTATATTCCATTGTTGGTTTGGCTCAGTGCTCCCGTTCCTTTGCCATTATCCAAAAGAATCTTTGAGTCATCCAGAAATTTGACGATAGCCGTTCCGGTGCCCTTGACGCGAAAAGTAATTTTAGCAATCAGTCCGTTTGAAACATTGGTTCCTCCCGGAAATCCTCCTTCAAGGGAAATTGTTCCGGCACTATTGCTGTAAGTGGGAGGACTGGCCCACAAAGTGACGGCGGATTGTCCGGCTGAAGGCGATGTTACCTGGAGGATGTCAGCCGGAAAAGACAAAGAGGCCTTGACGGCATTGACGCCTTTGCCTTCAGTATTCATCATTATGGAAACGTCAAAAGTGCTTCCAACTTCATAACTTCCGCCACCCGGAGTCAGCGAAAGAGTGGCGGCACAGGCTTTTTCCGGCAGAGAAAAGAAAATAAAAGCCGAGGCCAGCATAAGGAAGGAAAGGCTTGTTTTGGATATTTTCGTTTTTTTATTTATTTTGCTCATATTTTCTTCTTCTGAAGAAAAACAACTCCAGGAAAGCAACCAGGACGACAATTGACAATATTATTATAACAGAAATGGCCTTATAATTAAAGTATTTTGGTTTTTCGGAAATAGCCGGAATGACAATGGCCGTCCTTTCATTGCCCGCCCTGTCAACGGCTTTGGCATAGATGTAGCTTTCCAAACTTTGATCCAGAAGTGTATAAACCCCGGAATTTTTTACAATTTGCCAAGGCAAGGAATTGTTATCGGCAAGTTCTTCCGGCTTGTATTTTTCAGATGATTCAAAAACCTCATAGCGATCAATGCCCTCTCCTTTGTCTTGAGCATTCAAAATGACAACCCATTGTCCGTCGGCCAGATTCGGATCGCGAGTAACATATGGCGCGAAAACCTCCGGAGGTTTTGTGTCGGATTGCGCGGCAACCGGCTTGGATTCTTTCGGATTGAAGCTAATCTTGAAATCAGCCAGCTTCTTCTCCGTTCCCCTGCCGTCATTCAGATAAATTTTCAATTTTTGGAAGAAAATATCCGTTTGATTGGAGGAAAAATCGCTTGCTGAAGAAAAAACGGCGGAAAAAATAAATCCCTTTTCCCCGTTATATCCGCCGGGCATCCCTCCGGAAAAAAATATCTTTCCATCGGACAATTTTTGGGGATTTTCAATCCAGAAGTTTACTACCGATCCGCCGTCCAAGATCTTTTGAAAATCAAGATCCTGTTCTGAATAAACAATTTCTCCCTCCATGGCATTGACACTTTCTCCTTCCGTGTTGAGGAAAAATTTGATTTGGTAAAATTCTTGGCCGTTTTCAGAATAGCTTTCCGGCTCCAAAAAAACCACAGCCGCCTGTGCGCTGCCTCCGAAAAACAAACCTGCTGCCGCCAGAAAAAATAAAAAAAATTTCATATTTAAAATTAGCATCGGCGCTTAAAAAAATTTATCCGGTCCAATAATACATCATGACGCTGAAATCGGACAGGTTTACTTTTTCGTCAATGTTGACATCTATTTTTACGGGAAAATTGGATCTGTCAAACC
>CAYTRS010000025.1:2973-8962 GCA_964440305.1 uncultured Bdellovibrionales bacterium | reverse complement strand
TTATTTTGCTTGAGAAAAACCAGAACCTCGGAAGAAAGCTTCTCATTACCGGAAAGGGTCGTTGCAATATTACGCAGGCGGAATTTGACGACAAGGAATTTGTGAAAAAACTTGGAAGCAAAAACGCGAAGTTTTTATTCTCCGCGCTTTCGGTTTTCGGACCGCAAGAAGTGGTTGATTTTTTTGAAATAGTGGGAGTGAAGATGAAAGCGGAACGGGGAGGGAGGATTTTCCCGGTTTCGGAAAAATCCCTGGATATTCTCAACGCTTTGACGGGAAGGCTCAAGAGGAGCAAAGTGGAAATCATGTCGGGAGCGGAAGTCGAAGGGTTTGAAAAAGAAGGCAATAAAATAAAATCCATAAATCTTAAAAAAGGAAAAATTTTTGCGGATAAATTTATTTTGGCAACCGGCGGAAAAGCCTATCCCCTGACCGGTTCAACTGGCGACGGATATTCTTGGGCGGAAAGTTTGGGACATAAAATAATTCCGCCGTCTCCGGCACTGGTTCCGATAAGGGTGAAAGAGGATTGGCCAAGAGACCTTCAAGGCTTAAGTCTTAAAAATATTGAAGCTAGTCTTATTCAAAATAATAAAAAACAGGATTTGCGCTTCGGCGAAATGATTTTTACCCATTTCGGGTTAAGCGGTCCGATTATCCTGGATCTCAGCAAGCGCGTCGGAGAACTTTTAAAAAGCGGAGAAGTTGCGATTGAAATAGACTTGAAACCGGCTTTAAACGAAGAAAAGCTGGACAAAAGGTTGCAGCGGGATTTTGAAAATATGAGCAATAAGGATTTCAAAAATTATCTTCCCGAACTTCTTCCGCAAAAAATGATTGCGCTGATTATAAAATTGTCCGGGATAAAAGGAGACAAAAAACTCCATTCAATCACAAGGGAAGAAAGGAAAAATTTGAGAATAATTCTTAAGAATTTGAGGCTGACAGTGGAAGATTTGATGGGATATGATCAGGCGATTGTGACGAGCGGAGGAGTGGATCTTAAAGGGATAAATTCAAAAACAATGCAGTCAAAGCTTATAGAAAATCTTTTCTTTGCCGGAGAAATCATTGATCTTGACGGTCCGACCGGCGGATACAATCTTCAAATCTGTTGGAGCACGGGATATGTTGCGGGAGAAAATGCCTGTGGTAAAATGAAAACATAACAATTAAAACAACATATGGATCAGGAAAATATAGCCTCTCCGCAATCTTCTTCAAAAAATGTTTGGATTCGCATATTGGTTATCGCTGTTTCCATTTTGATTTTGGCAGCGGTTGCGGGAATTTTTTATCGGATGGGAAGGAATTCTGCTGGAAATGAAATGAAACAACCAAAGGATATTTCCCAAGGAATTAAAGAGAAACAGCCTGAAGCCGAAAAGCCAGCCGGTTTAACGGAAGAAAATAATAAGACCAATCTTCCGAATGAAGCAAAGAGTAACCATGCCAGCGGGATTTCCTTGCCGGTAGTAACTTTCATTCCAAGCGGATTATTCACAGACGGCGAAAAGGAAGAATTGGAGAACAAAATTATAAATCCCTACGCTGATTATATGAAGGAAAATGAAAATAGGGAATCGATAACGATTACGGTACACAAATACAGCGAAGAGGAAATAAGCAAAATGGTCAATTATGCCAGGTATACATACAACATTGAAGTGATAACAGCAGACGGATATGCCGGGTGGCTGGCAAGAGAGGCGGGAAAACCGATAGAGTATTGGATTCCTGATTGCATGGGAGAATGCGTTTTTTCCCAAAGCTATGAGAAAAAATACCCGGAAGTGATTGCAAAATACCGCAAAGAATTTAATCAGCAATTGTAAGATACTCATTATTTATTAATGATGTGCAAGAAAATCAAAGCAGTAAAAAGAGAAAAGAAAAAAAGACCGAAAATGCGGGTTTCTGGAAAAAGCGTTTTTGCCATACAAAAAATTATAATAAAGAAATCAAAAGGAGGCGGAAAAAGATAGGCGAACAAAAAATACTTTATGAAAGAATAAAAAACTGAATTCCTGGTGTCCTTATTGACAAATAAAATCAAACGTGCTATTATTTTCCCTCGGTTCTTTTTATAAAAAATTATATCAGGAGGAGGGAGAGATGAAAAACTATTTATTTATTCTGGTTTTTGTTTTGCTTTTTTCTTCTTGTTACACCGTTTCTTCAGGTGAAGATGAAGAAATGATTGAGGAGTATGTTCCCAGTCGGGAAGAAATCAATGAAGACGAAGAAAAGAGAAGAGGGATGATCTGTTATTTAGTTGTAACTCAGATTAAAGTGGAAAGATTGACAGAAATTCTTCGAGGCACCTCTTTTTCTTTCTTTGTTCCAACTATGGAGAGAAGCCTAGAATTTATCTCTTCGGTAAACAGCTCCTTGAATATAGAATCCACTCTGGAAGAGTTAGAAAACGCATTCAACTGGGTGGATGAAGAATATGAAATTCTTCAGTCTGAAATGAAAAAAGAGGGCATAGATCCAGAACTTCTGGACAACGCCCTTCAGGAAATGATTTTTTGCAAAGCTCCTTACGGAGCTTTTTTATTTTGAGCAATAAATAAAAAGCTAGAGTGTTTCAGAGGCGGGATGTGCTATATAAATAAATTCTTCCTTGATTTTACGCTTTTATTTTTTAAACCCCAGCTTTTATATATGTGCAAAAAATTAAAAGCAGTCAAAAGAGAAAAAAGCTGAAAACGGGGGTTTTCGGAAAATCGTTTTTTCAAATTTGCGAAATTATAATCAAAAAAAGCAAAGATTGAAGCAATATGCTCAAAATAACAAAAGGTAAAAACAGCCCTTTTTTATTTTTTTAAAATGTGTTAAATTTGAAGCAGGGAAATAATAATTTAAAAAATGAAAAAATGGAAAATAAACCATATGTTTCGGTAATCGTTCCTTCTTATAAGGAGGGAGAAAGAATCGGCCGAACCCTTCTTGAAATTGAAAAATATTTCAGCGATAAGGATTATAGCTGGGAAGTGCTGGTAATAGTAGACGGTTCGCCGGACAATACTGCTGAAATTGCCAGAAATTACTCCGGGCATGTGCGGAATTTGAGAGTAATTGAAAACAAGGAAAACCATGGAAAGGGATATATTGTGCGTCAAGGACTTTTGGAATCCAAAGGCAGCGCTAGGCTTTTTATGGATGCTGACGGTTCAACTTCCATAAACCATCTGGATAGTTTTCTGCCCGAGCTTAAAAACGGATATGATGTCATTATCGGTTCCCGTGACATTGAAGGATCTTTTGTCCAGATTCATCAGCCGAAGTATCGCGAAATGATGGGAGATATGGGAAACTGGCTGATCAGGATTGTTTTAGGCCTTTGGAGCTATCCGGATACGCAGTGCGGGTTTAAAGTGCTAACAGAAAAAGCGGCGCAGGAAGTCGCCAGCCGGATGGTGGTAGACCGCTTCGGGTTTGATTTTGAACTTATTGCTTTAGCTCAAAAACTGGGATTTAAAGTCAAGCAAATGCCAGTAAGATGGCTCAACGAAGAAGGATCGACAGTAAGCCTTACCGGTCCGAATGGGTTCATTCAAGTTATTATTGATCTATTCAAGACGAAATGGAGGCTGATAACCGGGAAGTATAACGTCAAATGAGTTAAAAGTTTATAAAATAAAAAAAGGTGAAAATAAAAATAGGTGAAAAAAAAATAAAAAAGGAGGAAAATAAAATTTTGGGAATTTCAGAATTGCGCCAAGACATGGTGACGGGAGATTGGGTGGTAATTGCAACCGGAAGGGCGAAAAGACCGGAAGATTTTTCCAAGAGCAAAAGCGAAGAGGCGGTAAATGGGTCAGAGGATTGCTTTTTTTGCGATCCTGAAGGATCGGGTCAGGAAAAAGACGTTTTGATCTATGAAAATCCTGCGACCGGTTGGTCTTTGCGTGTCTTTCCCAATAAGTTTCCGGCTTTCTCCCAAAAAGAAAAAGTGCGCTCAATTGAAGAAGGACCGTATTTTGCAACGACAGGGGCGGGTTATCATGAAGTAATTGTCACAAGAGACCATTTTCTGCACATCGCTCTTATGGAGGAACTTGAAATAGCGGAAGTTTTTGACGCTTTTCAAGAAAGATATCTGGATCTTATGAATAAAAAGGGAGTGAATTACATCAGCATTTTCCACAATCACGGAAAAGAAGCAGGAGCCTCTGTTGCCCATCCTCATTCCCAGTTGGTGGCGATTCCGGTAGTTTCCCCTTACGTGAAATCAGAATTGGATGGCGCGGAGCTGTATTATCGAAGCAATCGCCACTGCGTTTATTGCGTAATGGCGGAATATGAGAGTAAGGCTAAAAAAAGAGTAATTTTTGAAAATGAAGAATTTATCGCTTTTTGTCCATTTGCATCGCGCGCCGCTTTCGAAGTCTGGGTGATGCCCAAGGGCCACAAGCCCTATTTTGAAAGGACCAATGAAGAAGGGAAAATAAAACTGGCAAAAGTTTTTGGGAAAGCGATGGATATGATTTATAAGGGGCTCAATAATCCTCCGTACAATTTCTACATTCATACTTCTCCCTGCGACGGAAAAGATTATCCTCATTACCATTGGCACATTGAAATTCTGCCACACACATCCACTTGGGCCGGTTTTGAACTTCAGACGGGAATTGAAATTTCCACAATCCAGCCGGAAGTCGCGGCGGAATATTTAAGAAACCAGTAAAATAGTAAATCCGAATATCAAAATTCGAATTTCGAAATAATATCAAAATCTGAATAATTAAATGTTTAAAACATTTAGATTTTGGACATTAGAATTTGTTTCGGAATTAGGATTTCGTGCTTTGAATTCAAGTCTATTATGATCGAATCTATTATCGGCGTTTTAGCAGAATTTATAATAAGTGGCATTTCGACTCTGGGGTATGCCGGAGTAGCAGCAATGATGGCTATTGAAAGCGCCTGCATTCCGCTTCCTTCGGAAATTATCATGCCCTTTTCCGGATTTCTAGTTGCAGAGGGAAGGTTCACTCTCTGGGGAATAACTTTGGCCGGATCAATCGGCTCCGTTCTGGGGTCCGTGCTGGCCTACTGGGTGGGAATTTGGGGCGGGAGGCCATTTCTCGAAAAATACGGGAAATATATCTTGATTACCAATCATGACATGGAAATTGCCGACAGATTTTTTGGGAAGTATGGGAATTCGGCAGTGTTTTTTTCCCGGATGCTTCCGGTAGTGCGCACTTTCATTTCTCTCCCGGCAGGAATTGCCCGAATGGATTTTGGAAAATTTGTTTTATACACTTTTGCAGGATCTTTGCCTTGGTGTTATGCTTTGGGATATGTCGGACAGAAAATGGGAGAAAAATGGGATACTTTGGGAGCATATTTTCATAAATTTGATATCGCAATCAGCATCGTAATTTTTTTGGGAATCGCCTGGTTTATCAAAAGGCATATTAATCTAAGAAACAATGAAAAAAATAATTAGAAAAAAAATCGCTGTCGGGAATTTGAAAATGAAGCTTTTGAGCAAAGAGGAAGCGGAAAAATATTGCGAGCTGTTTAAAAAAAGGAAATCGCTTGCCAAGCTTAAGAATACGGAACTGATAATATGTCCTCCCTTTGTGTATCTTCAAAATTTTGTCAACAACTTTAAGGGGAAAAATATTTTTGTCGGAGTCCAAGATGTTTTTTGGGAAAAAGAAGGGCCTTTTACCGGAGAAATCTCTCCGGCAATGGCGAAAAATTCAGGCGTGACGCATGCTATCATTGGACATAGCGAAAGACGGAGAATTTTCGGAGAAACCAACGAAACGGCAAATCTCAAGATTAAAGCCGCCTTAAAAGAAAATATCATTCCGATTTATTGTATCGGGGAAACCGAGAAAGAAAGGATGGCAGGCGAGACTAAGGGAGTGATTTCCAATCAGCTGGCGGAAGGGCTTTATGGAATTTCGAGGCTGAATATTGAAAAAATAATCGTTGCCTATGAACCGGTCTGGGCCATAGGAACGGA
>CAYTRS010000025.1:0-2873 GCA_964440305.1 uncultured Bdellovibrionales bacterium | reverse complement strand
TGAATATTGAAAAAATAATCGTTGCCTATGAACCGGTCTGGGCCATAGGAACGGATAGAGCTCCCGCCGTTAATGAAATTATGGAAGCCAGGATTCTTATCCGCAAAATCATTTTCGGCATGTTTCCCGGAAAGCCTATGAATGGCCCGATGATTATTTACGGAGGTTCGGTAAGCGAGAAAACAGCAAAAAAAGTATGCGTGGAATCGGGCATGGATGGAATTTTGGTGGGAAGAGAGAGTCTTAATATCCACGGATTTTTTGAAATTGCCGGAATTATAGAAAAAGATAATCATTAAAATATCTGAAATTATGATTGAAGAAGTAAAATCCATTCTTCTAAAGGCGAAGGAGGGAAAATACGCAGTGGGGGCTTTTAATACGGTTAATCTGGAAACCACGCAGGCAATCATTGAAGCGGCGCACGAGCTTCGCTCCCCGGTTATTGTCATGGTAACGGAGAAGACGATGAATTATGCCGGAGGAAGAACGGTATTCGATTTGATTAAAGGCATTGCGGAATTTTACCATTCGGAAGTTCCGATTGGGATCCATCTGGATCATGGAAAAAGCTTTGAAGTTATCCAGCGTGCAGTTGAAATAGGTTTTAAGTCAGTAATGTATGACGGTTCTAGGAAAAAATATGAAGACAATGTGGCGATGACGAAGAAAGTGGTTGATTTTTGCCATGAGAAAGAAGTTAGCGTTCAGGCGGAGTTGGGGAGCGTTCCATATCTTGGGGAAGTTGAAATAACTGAAGCGGACTGGGAAAAATATATGACCGATCCGGGACAGGCAGAAGAATTTGTGAAATCAACAGGAATAGATTCTCTAGCGGTTGCCATTGGTTCGGCCCATGGATTTTTCAGGGAAAGGCCCGTTCCGGATTATGACCGGCTGGAAATGATAAGCCAGAACGTTAGCTTGCCCTTGATTTTGCACGGAGCTTCAGATTGGGAAAATGGAAAAGTTCAGGAAGTGATAAAAAGGGGAGTTGCCTGTTTTAATGTTGATACCGGCCTTCGCTTGGCTTTCGTGGGGAGCATAACAAGCGCTGCCAAAAACAACAGCGATACTCTTTCTTTTGACATTCGAAAAGTTCTTGGAAATGCCAGGGAAGCGGTAAAAGAAGTGGTAAAGCAAAAAATAAAAATATTCGGAAGCGATGGTAAGGTGCAATAAACATGCCTGGATAATGTATTAATAAAAAAAGCACGACATAATCATTTAATATAAAAATCAAAAATATGAACGGATACATTGACAATATTGAGAGAATAACTCTGGAAAATGAAGATTTCAGAAGAGTTCTGTATACTGCAAAGCATAGTCAGCTGGTGGTGATGAGCCTGAAACCGGAAGAGGAAATTGGGGAAGAAACGCACTATGAGCTGGATCAGTTTATCCGAATCGAATCGGGAATGGGAAAAGCGGTAATTGATGGAGCTGAGCATCCGCTGGAAGACGGGTCGGCGGTAGTGATTCCAGCCGGAGCCAAACACAACATAATAAATATTTCTTCCGGAGATCCGCTCAAGCTTTATACAATTTATAGCCCTCCAGAGCATCAGGACGGAGTTATTCGCGCGACTAAGGAAGACGCGCTTTCTCAAGAGGAACATTTTGACGGAAAGACAACGGAATAAACAGCATTTTAAAAACCGCCCCAAGAGGCGGTTTTTTTAATTGGAGATTAGCTTAGTTTGCCCGTTAGGTTCCATTTTTACCTCGTATTCCTTAAATTCCGCTTCGCCGTTTTTTTTCAAAATAGCTTCCACTATCAATCCCTTATCAGTTCCTTTTTCAAAATATTGGTCAAAGACGAAGTTTCCCAGAGAATAATAAATTTTTTTGCTCTTATATTTTTCACTTCCTTGAATAACGTGCGGATGGCTTCCAATAATCAGATCCGCACCTGCATCAATAAATGAATGGGCGAGGTTTTTTGTTTCTTCATTGGGGCTGTCAACATATTCTTTTCCCCAATGAGTGTAAATTATAATAAAATCAGCTTTGTCTTTCAATATTTTTATTTCTTTCGCGAAATTTTCAGCGTTCTCGCCGGAAAATTCATTGAAATTGAGGAATCCGATTTTTATTCCTCTGATTTCTTTAATTTTGGATTTTTTTTCTTCCCTAACGCTTCCAAAATATTCCACTTTTGATTCCCGGAGATATTTTTTCGTTTCTTCAAACCCGCTCTTTCCAAAATTTAAGATGTGGTTGTTGCCTAAATTTACCAGTCGGATATTATGGTTTTTCAAAGTTTCAGTCACAACGGGATCAAAAGTGAAAATATAATTGTTTTTTTCTCCCAATTGCGTTCCGAGGCTTACTGATCTGCTTTCCGTGACCGGACCTTCCAGGTTTCCGATTACAAGATCGCTCTTGGAAAGCAGATTTTTCACATTTTCAAGGATAAAATCATATCCTTTTTTCTGTGCAACTTGGCGAATATAGCGGTCAAACATGATATCTCCGACAAATAAAATTCTTGCTTGGTCGCCGTCCTGCTTTTCTGGTTTTATTTTGTCTGTAGTTTCTATTGTTTCTTTTCCGACTGTGGAAACGGAAGAAATGTCGTTTATTGAAGCCAAATAAAAACCGCCTAATATTGAAGCAATAGGTAAAAATAAGGCAAGAAGAATAAATTTATTTCTGCTCATATTTATAGTAACTTTAATTTATCAAAATATAGCGCAAACAGCAATTTTTTAAATTCTTGATATTCGCTTCTGTATTTGCTATGGTAATAATATTGAAAAATTGTTCAATTGATATGGAGGCGTGGCTGAGTGGCTGAAAGCAGCACACTGCTAATGTGTTGAGCTCGAAAGGGCTCCGCAGGTTCGAATCCTGCCGCCTCCGCCAAG
>CAYTRS010000024.1:0-9142 GCA_964440305.1 uncultured Bdellovibrionales bacterium | reverse complement strand
GTTTTCCATCTCTGGTTCTGAATGTCCAGCCGTCTTTTTGGAGTTTTGTCCGGAAATCCCCTTGATTAACCATCGGCTCAAGCGCCAGTGCCGTTCCCTCTTTTAGCTTTACATCATAATATCTCCGGTCATAGTAATTTGGAATCTGCGGATCTTCGTGGAGTTTTTTTCCAATTCCGTGCCCGACCAGGTTCCGCACCACCGAAAATCCGTTTTTTTCGACAAACCTTTGCACCGCTTTGGAATAATCGCTCAAAAGCGAACCGGATTTGAGATTCTTAATTCCTTCCCAAAAAGACTGCTCCGTGACTTCCATGAGTTTCCGGGCAGTATAGCCTATCTCACCGACTGCGAAAGTCCGCGCCATGTCGGAAAACACTCCTTGATATTCCATTCCAACGTCAATTTTCAAAAGATCCCCGTTTTTCAAAATCACTTTTTCGGAAGGTATCCCATGCACGACTTCGTCATTAAGCGACGCGCAAATAGTTGCCGGAAATGGTTTTCCGTTTTCCGCGCCATAGTTTTTAAAAGCAGGCCTTCCCCCTGCTTTTAAGATCAGCTCCTCTGCCAATTCGTCAATTTTTGCGGTATTCTCTCCGATAGAAATTTCGCCTTCCAGAGCATTCATAACGCTCAAGAGTATTTTACTTCCTTTCCGCAAAGACGCTATTTCATTTTCGTTCAGCATACTCATTGCATTTATCTAAATAGAGAAGAAATTATTTTTTCGGCTTTCGCAGTCCTAGCGCAGAAAAGAAAAAATAATTTTTTCTCTATAAAACAGCCGCGTTTATAAATTTTTTACTATTTTATTAAATATTTCCCTTTCTTCTCCCTCTCCTTCAACTTCCAGAAGTATTCCATTCCTACGATATTCTTCAATTACTGGAACAGTCTCTTCCTGAAATATGGAAAGCCGCTTTCTCACCCCTTCCGGAGTATCGTCTTTTCTCTGTTCGATTTTTCCTTTGCATTTTGGACAGGGATCTTTTGCAGTTTCAATGTCTTCTCCCATAATCAGCCTGGCTCCGCACTCGGAACAGTCAAACCTCTTTGAAATCCTCTTGATTGATTCCTCCGGAGATATATTGATAGAAATGACTTTGTCAATCTTTCTTCCGAATTTCAAAAGCGCGTCTTCCACGATTTTTATTTGTTCGAATCTTCTCGGCGCGCCGTCAATGATAATTCCTTTGTTCTCCGGAATATCCGCAAGCTTGTGTTCCAAAACCTCCCCGATTATTTCATTGGAAACCAGCTCTTTTTTGACATTAATAATCTCGTTAAGCCTTTTTCCTAAAAGCGTGTTATTCTCTGAAATTTCCCGAAGCGCCGATCCGACATCAACATGCTCCAAATTGTACTTTTTCGCAAGGAATATCGCTTGTGTTCCTTTTCCGCTTCCTTGTGGCCCGAGAATAATAAAATTCATAATTGGAATTTTATAATTTTTAATTTTTTAATTTTTAAATAATGCTTGAATGATAAAATTTTTAAACAATTAAGACATTAAAAAATTATTTATAAAATTAAAAATTTCCGTTAAAATCCTTCGTATTCCCTCACTGTCAGCTGGCTTTCGATCTGCTTGACAAGCTCAATTACCACGGCGACCACTATCAGAATGCTGGTTCCGCCAATGGAAAGCGCCTGGATTCCGGTAAGCGCGGTTACGATAAGCGGAAGTATGGCGATTATTCCCAAGAAAACCGATCCGGCCAGCGTAACTCTGTTCATAACGCGGTAAAGATATTCCGCCGTGAGGCGGCCGGGCCTAATTCCGGGAACATAACCGCCCTGTTTCTGGAGATTCTCGGAAATTTTATTGGGATCAAAAACAACCGCGGTATAAAAATAAGTGAACATGACCACCAAAATAAAATAAAACGATCCGTAAAACCACTGATTTTGGAAAATGTTATTTATAAAAGAGGCAGCCGCGGAAACTGTTTCATTTCCCGAGCGCAAAAATAGGCTCGCGATCATGCTTGGAAAAAGCATAATGGAAACCGCAAAGATAATCGGAATGACTCCCGCTTGGTTCACCCGCAATGGCAAATGCGTAGAAACTCCGCCATACATTTTGTTCCCCCGGATTCTTTTGGCATAGGAAATCGGGATGTTTCTCTGCCCCTCCGTGACTATCACCACTCCGGCAATCGTAACAATCGCCACCGCTCCGAACAAAAGATAGGTGAAAAACTGGGTGGAATCAAAAATAGACGCGATTTGCGCGGCGCTTGCGGGAAGGCCGGCAACTATTCCGGCAAAAATAATCAGCGACACTCCATTTCCAATTCCCTTTTCAGTGATTAGTTCTCCGAGCCACATCAAAAATACGGTTCCGGCAGTCGCTACCATAATAATCACTCCCGTATCAAAGGAATTGAGATCCCCCATTACTCCTTGCGAGCGAAGGAGTGATATCATTGCTACCGACTGGACAGCCGCCAGCGGAACAGTCAGCCACCGTGTCCACATGTTGAATTTTTGCCTTCCGGCCTCCCCCTCTTCCTTGTAAATCTGCTCCAATTTCGGGATAATCATCGTCAAAAGCTGCATAATAATGGAAGCGGTAATGTAAGGCCCTACTCCCAGAAGAACAATGGAAATATTGCTTAAGCCTCCGGCTGAAAATATGTTTAACATTCCCAGAAACGGATTGCTTTCAAAAAGATCCTTAAGCCTTCCAACATCTACCCCCGGCAAAGGAATGTTTGCCGCCACTCTGAAAATAACCAAAATCATCAAGATAAAAAGTATCTTGTTGCGAAGCTCCTTTACCCTGAAAATTTGGGCTATTTTATCAAACACAATAAAAGAGTACAGCTTAAAGCGCAAAACTTAAAGCTAAGGAATAAATTAATTCACATGTTAGCATGTCCTCCTCGGACTCCTTAACTTTTCACTTTTAACTTTGCACTTTAAACTTTTATTATTATACCACATCGACAACTCAATATTCCTATTTTTGAAGAGCTTTTTTAGCGGATTCGGAAAAAGAAATTTCTTTTGCGAAAGTCAGTTTTTTGGATATTTTTCCGTCTCCGAGTATTTTTATCTTGCTGTGCATCTGCACTTTTTTGATCAATCCTCTTTCCATCAAGCTCTTGGGGCTTATTTCCTCACCTTCCTTGAAATTCTTGTCTAAAATGT
The DNA here is from genome assembly GCA_964440305.1 of uncultured Bdellovibrionales bacterium. Lineage (GTDB taxonomy): Bacteria > Patescibacteriota > Minisyncoccia > Moranbacterales > JAKLHP01 > CAYTRS01. The sequence goes on along the minus strand of CAYTRS010000024.1, from coordinate 5,983 downwards.
CCAAATTAAAGTTTATTTTTTTGGGCTTTATGGATTTAAATCCTCCGATTTTTTTCATTCTTTCTGTTAATGAAGATCGTCCGCCTTCAAAAAGGGGATCTATTTTCGCTCCGCTTCTCGCTTTTTGCCCCTTGTTTCCTTTGCCGCTGTAAGTTCCCCTTTTTCCACCGCGGCCGATTCTCTTGCGTTTTTTTCTCTTGGCTATTTTCAATTCATTGATCTGCATATTATTCTTGTCTCTTATTTTTTAGCTCTTTTAGAGCGACAATAGTAGCCCTTGCGACATTAAGCTTATTGGAGGTTCCCAGAGATTTGGAAACTATATCCTTAATGCCGGAAAGTTCCACAACGGCGCGCACCGCTCCTCCAGCGATTATTCCCCTGCCTTGCGCTGCCGGCTTAAGCAAAACCCGGGCGCTTCCCAGTTTGATTTTTATATCATGGGATATCGTACTTCCGTTCATTTTCACCTCAATCATATTTTTGCTTGCGTTGTTATAGGCTTTTTGAATCGCATCGCTCACATCCGCTCCTTTTGCGACTCCAACTCCTACTTTGCCTTTTCTGTTTCCAATAACCAGAGTGGCTCTGAAACGGAATCTTCTTCCTCCCTTGACTACGCGGGTAACCCTCGCCAAATCCAAAAGCTTCTGGTCAAATTCAGGCTTTTCTCTTCTTCCTCTTGGTCTTTTTTCCCTGCTCATAAAAATATTTTTTAATTCTGATTAGAATTTTAATCCGGCTTTTCTCGCTCCTTCTGCCAGGGCTTTCACCTTTCCATGGTATTTATATCCTCCGCGGTCAAAAACAACCTCGCTTATCTTTATTTTCACACACTTCTCTCCGATAAGCTTTCCAACTTTTCCCGCCCCCTCAAGGCTGTTCTTGAATTTGGCCTCTTTGACGCTTGTCCGCCTATACTCGGCGAGGCTGGCCGAAGCCAAGGTTTTTCTTTTTGCGTCGTCAATAACTTGCGCATAGATTCCGGTAAGACTTCGGAAAACGCAAAGGCGGGGAATTTTCGAAGTCCCGGAAATTTTTTTCCTTATTCTTTTTTTCCTTTTTAATCTTAATTTATTGCCATTCATATCTCTTTTTGCTTTTGTTAATTAAGCCGCTGTTGCCGCTCTTTTTCCTTCTTTCCTTCTCACAATTTCTCCAACGTATTTAAATCCTTTTCCTTTGTATGGCTCAACGGGCTTTAGAGCCTTGATATCAGCGGCAAATTGGCCGACTTTTTGCTTTTCTATGCCTGAAATTGACATAGTATTGTTTTCAATTTTTACTTCTATTCCCTCCGGAATTGCGACTTCAACGGGATGGGAAAATCCCAGAGCCATATTTATCTTTTTTCCCTGCACAGCCATTCTATACCCAACGCCGTTAAGCTCCAATTGCTTTGAAAATCCTTCTTTTACCCCTTTCAGCATGTTGGCTATGAGCCGCGCGCTAGTTCCCCAAATCGCCGGAGATTTTTTTGAATTTCCTATTTTTTCAACAATGACTTTATTGTCTTTCACAGAAACAGAAACTTCCATATTAAAATCCAAATCCAAGGATCCTTTCGGACCTTTGGCTGAAATTTTGCTTTTTCCCACTTCTACTGTGATTCCTTCCGGTATTTCAATTGGTTTTTTTCCTACTCTACTCATAATCGCTATCGCTAAAATTAAAACTTAAAAGTAAAAGGTAAAAAAATTAGGAATGTATATTTTACTTTTTACTTTTCTCTTTTTACTTTGTTAATTACCAGACTTCGCAAATATATTCCCCTCCCAATCCTTTCTTTTTTGCTTCTCTCCCGGTCATTATTCCCTGCGAAGTAGAAATTATTGATATTCCGAAATTATTTTTTACCTTTCCGATTTCGCTCTTCCCCACATAAATTCTCTGCCCCACATGGCTTATTCTCTTGATTTCCTCTATTACCGGAGTTTTCCTGTTATTTGAAACCTTCTTGTATTTCAGCGAGAGCCGGATGTTTTTCAAGTTTCCGTCGCTCTCTTCTGAAAATCCTTCAGCAAATCCTTCCTTCTCGAGAATTTTAGAAATGGCCAGCTTGATTTTTGAAAACGGAAAAATAACCTCTTCATGGCCTGCCATTTGGGCATTTTTTACTCTTGTTAACATGTCGCTTATTGGATCAAACATAATCGCTATCGCTAAAATTAAAACTTAAAAGTAAAAGGTAAAAAAATTAGGAATGTATATTTTACTTTTTACTTTTCTCTTTTTACTTTGTTAATTACCAGCTGCTTTTCTTTACTCCCGGAATTTCTCCCTTACTGGCCAGTTCCCTGAAACAAATCCGGCACAAATTAAATTTGCGCAGATATCCCCGCTTCCGGCCGCATTTCCAACAGCGTCGAACAATTCTCGTCGAAAATTTCGGTTTTTTTTGCGCTCTTGCTTTCGTTGATGTCTTTGCCATTTTATGTAAATCAGCTGATTAAAAAAATTATTTCTCTTTGAGAGGAAACCCCAAAAGCCTGAACATCTCAATTCCCGATTCCTTGTCTTTGGCACTCGTCACAATGGTGATTTGAAAACTGAAAATATTCTTCACTTTTTCCGGAACTATCTCTGGAAAAATAATATGCTCTTTGATCCCGAGATTTAAATTTCCCCTTGAGTCAACCGACCCAAGATTAATTCCTTGGAAATCTTTTGTTCTGGGAATGGCGAAATTAACCAGCCGGTCAATAAAGTCCCACATCCTCTTTCCCCTTAGAGTGGCTTTTATCCCGACATCCGTCCCTTCCCTTACCTTAAATCCCGAAATGGCTTTTCTGGCCTTGGTCTTTACCGGCCTTTGTCCGGCTATCTCTGAAATTGAATTGAATATCTCTTCGATTTTTTCATTTTCTTTGGCGATTTTTCCGATTCCAACGTTAATTACCGCTTTTTTTATCTGCGGAAGAGCCAAATAATTCCCATGTTTTGAGCTTTTTTTCATTTCAGGAATTACTTTTTCGGCATATTTATTTTTTGCTGGCAAAATTTCCATAATAGTTTTCTTATATTTCTGCTTTGCACTTCTTGCATATTCTCAACTTTTTCCCATCGGAAGACTTAAATCCCAACCTAGCAACTTTTCCGCAACTTGGGCAAATAATCATTACCTTTGAAACATCTAGCGGAGCAGGAATTTCTATTCTTTGCCCTTTTTCCTTTCCTCTTTTCGGCTTGGCATGTTTTTTTATTATATTAAGACCTTCAACCACGACTTTGTTTCCCTTCAGAACAACACGCAAAACTTTCCCCTGCTTTCCACGGTCTTTTCCGGCTATTATCTTTACTTGATCATTTTTTCTAATCTTCATGCATTTGTGACAAGTGACAAATTACACGCGACAAGGATTATTTATACATTTCCGTGCCACATGTTACGTGTTACATGTCGCTTTAACTACAATACTTCCGGCGCTAATGATGCTATTTTAGCGAATCCTTTTTCTTTAATTTCCCTAGCCACTGGTCCGAAAATCCTGGTTCCTTTGGGTTCTATTCCGTCAACAATCACAGCTGCATTTTCATCGAACCTGATATATGATCCGTCCTTTCTTCGCACTGGCTTTATTTGTCTCACCAGCACCGCCCTTACTTTATCTCCCTTTTTCACTATCCCTCTGGGTTCAGCTATTTTTACGGAAGCGACAAAAATATCTCCGATATAAGCGTACCGCCTTCTTGTCCCTCCCAGAACCTTGAAGCATTCGATTAGCTTTGCTCCCGAGTTATCCGCTACTCTCAGTTGTGTTTCTGCTTGAATCATGGATCTTATAAATTATATAACTTTATATTTCTTATCTTTGCTTATGGGCTTTGTCTCAACAAATTCAACCGTATCCCCGACCTTATACTTATTTTCCGAGTCATAAACCTTATATTTCTTGGTTGAAATATATTTTTTTAGATATTTCGGGTGAGTCTTGAAGGATTCTACTGCAACAACTATCGTTTTATTCATTTTATCACTCACTACTTTTCCCTTTCTCTTGATTGTCTTTTTTTCCATAGCTTTAATCATTTTTAGTATTATTGGCTTCTTTTTGCTTTTCTCTCATGATGGTAATTGCTCTCGCTATATCTTTTCTTGAATTTTTGTAACTCTGATTGTCTTTCACCTGCTTTGAAACAATGTCGAATTTAACCTTAAGGGCTTTTTCTTCGCTCTCCCTTAGAAAATTTTGAATTTCTCCTTCATTCATTTCTCTTATTTTTTTTGCCTTCATAGGGTTATTTTGAATTAGGACTCTTTTTTTACATATTTAGAGCTGATTGAGAGCTTGTGCGAAGCTAAGCGCATCGCCTCTTTGGCAATTTCTTCCGTCACTCCGTCCATTTCAAATAAAACTCTTCCCTTTTTAACTACGGACACGAAATGATCAACGCTTCCCTTTCCTTTTCCCATCGGAGTTTCATCGCCCTTTTTGGTCATTGGCTTATCGGGAAAGATTCTTATCCAAATTTTTCCCCCTCTTTTTATATATCTTGTCATCGCGCGCCTTGACGCTTCTATTTGGCGCGCCGAAACCAACCCATTCGCCATTGCCTTGAGTCCAAAACTTCCAAAGCTTAATTCATTCCCCTTGGTGGCAACACCGGTTATTCTCCCTCCTCTTTGGACTTTTCTGAATTTTACTTTTCTCGGCATTAACATACTAATTTAATCCAAAAAAATTATTGGTTGAAAACTTTTCCTTTATATATCCAGACTTTTATTCCGATTGAACCGTAAGTCGTATTGGCTTTTCCTCTTGCAAAATCAATGTTTGCCCTTAGCGTATGAAGGGGAATCGTTCCGAAAGAAAGCCACTCCCGGCGCGACATTTCCGCTCCTCCAAGCCTTCCCGATATTTCAATTTTCATTCCCTTGATATTCTTATTCTTTTTTCCTTGATCCAGAGTCATTTTTAAAACTTTCCTAAAAGGCATTCTTCTTTCCAGCTGTTCCGCAATATTCTGAGCTACCAGTGGCGCACTTTCTTCAAAATGCTTTATTTCCTGGGCTTCAATTTTGATATTAACTTTTCTACCCCTGAAAAAATTTTCCTTAACCAGTTTGCTGATATCTTCTATTCCTGTTCCTCCTCTTCCAATAAGCACTCCCGGGCGAGCAGTTCTGATTTGAAGCAGAATGGATTGCGCTGATCTCTCGATTTCCACATCTGCAATGGCCGCATTCTTGAACCGTTTCATGATAAAGCGGCGGATTTCAACATCTTCTTTCAGATTCTTTGCATAATCTTTACCGCCAAACCACCTGGATTTCCAGGTGTTAGTGATTCCTATTCTCAATCCTCTTGGATTAACTTTGTGTCCCATATTCGCTTTCGCTAAAATTAAAAGTTTGAAGTAAAAAGTAAAAGGTATTAAATATTCACTTTTGACTTTTTACTTTTCTCTTTTTACTTTAAAATGATTTTCTTCTGAATATTTTTTTAACCCATCCTCCCTTGGAACCCTTGGATTTTTCTTCTTCAACTTCCATTTTCACAGGAGACTTTTCCACTTTTTCAATTACCTTTTCTTTGCCTTCGCGCTCTTTTTCTATTTCTTTTCTCATTTTATCTTTTTCAAGCTCCCTTTCTTTTCTTTCTTTTTCCAGTTGCTGTTTGGATTTCCTGTTTTTTCCCTCTTCTATTTCAGAAAGTGTCAAAAAAACCCTCGAATTTCTTTTTAAAATAGGTGTTGCTCTCCCGTAAGCTTTCGGCATCCACCGCTTAAGCCTTACTCCATCGCCTACTTTTATGTCATCTATATATAAATTATTCCTATCTAATCCGAAATTATTTTCTGCATTGGCAATCGCGCTATTAATCAGTTTTTCCATCGGTATGCAGGATCTTTTTACCGTGTTTTTGATTTGGAAAAGCGCTTCTTCCACTTCCAAGCCCTTGATAAGATTGGATATCAATCTTACCTTTCTGGGAGCTATTCTTAAATTGTTTAGTTCTGCTTTAACTTTCATATCTCGTAA
>CAYTRS010000023.1:0-9489 GCA_964440305.1 uncultured Bdellovibrionales bacterium | reverse complement strand
TTCTGGGAGCTATTCTTAAATTGTTTAGTTCTGCTTTAACTTTCATATCTCGTAACTCGTAGCTCCTTAGCTCGACACTTTTTAATCATTAGTCGCGTTATGGGATACGAGGGTATCGTGATTTATTTTTTTGTTTCCGTTGTCGTCTTGGCGGCTTTAGCTGCATCCAGTTCTTTCTGCTTGGCCGCTATTTCCAGTTCTTTCTGCATTCTTCCCCCATGGCGCAGAAATTTGCGAGTCGGGGAAAATTCTCCCAATCTGTGACCCACCATCTCTTCCGCTACATATACTGGAATAAAATCTTTCCCATTATGCACGGCAAAACTGAATCCGACCATTTCCGGAGAAATGACACATGCCCTGGACCATGTCTTAATAGGAGTCCTGTCCCCAGGCTTTTTGTCCTTGACTTTTTTTATAATTCTTTCATCCACATAAGGACCTTTTTTTAGGCTTCTGCTCATTTTATTTTCTCTTAGATCTTCTTTTTACTATAAACTTATTACTATATTTAAATTTCTTTCTTGTTTTCTTTCCTAAAGCAGGCTTTCCCCAAGGAGTTTTCGGATGTTTGAGTCCAATCCCCTGTCGACCCTCTCCTCCTCCATGCGGATGGTCAACGGGATTCATGGCTGATCCCCTGACTGTCGGGCGAATCCCTTTCCATCGGTTTCTTCCCGCCTTACCAATTCTCTCAGCACTGTGTTCAAAATTGCTTACCTGGCCTATGGTAACATAGCATTCGCTACTAATCAATCTTACTTCACTGGATGAAAGTTTTATTTGAGCATTTTTCTCATCTACCGCCATCAGCGTTGCACCTGATCCGGCACTTCTTACCATTTGCCCGCCTCTTCCTGGGAATATTTCAATATTGGATATTATTGTTCCGACTGGAATATTTTTGACTTTCATCCTATTTCCTTCTTTGATGGCAACTTTTTCTCCGGATAATATTTCCTGTCCCACTTTCATTCCCTGAACTGCCAAAACATATTTTTTTTCTCCGTCCCTATAATTCACAAGAGCTATCAAAGCACTCCTGTTGGGATCTTTTTCTATCGCGGATATTTTTCCCGGAATTCCGATTTTTTCCCTCCCAAAGCTTATTATTCTATATTTTCTTTTTTGATTCCCCCCCTTGTGCCTCACGGAAATTTTTCCCCATGATCTTCCGGTATTTTTATCAAGTTTTGCAACCAAGCTTTTCTCCGGTTTTTTGTCAGTCAAATTATCCGGCTTGACAACGGACATATTTCTTCTTCCCGCAGCATTTCTTTTGTAAATCTTTATGCTCATAATCGCTTTCGCTAAAGTTAAAAGTTTAAAGTAAAAAATCAAAAGTATGTCCCTAATTTTTTACATTTTACTTTTCTCTTTTTACTTTTTTATGCTCCTTCAAAAAGTTCAATCTTGTCTCCCTCCTTAAGCTTCACTATAGCCTTTTTATATCCGGACTTTGTTCCACGAACCCTTCCATAGCTTCTTTTTTTAGGCTGAATATTGACTATATTAACGCCTTCAACTTTGACTCCGTAATATTCCTCGATGGATTTTCCGACGGTTTCCTTGGTTGAATCCTTGGAAACTTTAAAAACATATTTATTGAGCGACATCAACTGATGCGACTTTTCCGTAATCCAAGGCTCAACAAGAATCCTAAGCGCCAAACTGGCTTTTTTAGGCTCTTTTACAGAAACTTTTTCTTCTTTTTTAATTCTTTCCTTTGCCATAAATATATTATTTGGAATATTTTTTTTCGAGATATTTGACCGAATCCCCGCTTAAAATCAAATTTTTCAAATTAAGCAAATCGAAAACATTGAGACTTTCAGTGGAAATGTTTTTGACATTTTTTATATTGCGCGAAAAAACCTTCAAATCTTTTTCCTTTCCGGAAAATCCAATAAGAATGCTTCCCCTTAGCTTTAAATTCCCGATTATTTTATTAAAATCCTTGGTTTTTTTCTCATTTAGTTTAATTTCATCCAAAACAAAAATATGCTTATTTTTCACCTTCTCGCTTAGAACAATCTTGATTGCCTTTTGCTTCATTTTTCCATTGATCTTTTTTTTGAAATTCCTGTTTTTGGTCGGACCGAAAACTACTCCTCCTTTTCTCCAAACCGGAGTTCTGACCGATCCTACTCTGGCATTGCCTGTTCCTTTTTGCCGCCAGGGTTTTTTACCTGATCCGGCAACTTCTCCCCTGTTTTTGGCATGGGCAATAACCTGCCTCCGATTGGAAAACATAGAAACATATACCTGATGGACTAGGCTTTTGTTCATCGGCAAACCGAAAACCTTCTCGGAAAGATTCAAATCTCCGACTTTTTTACCCTCTCTGTTGTAAACCGCAACTTTCGGCATAATTTAGTTCCAATTTAAGTTAATTTCCCCTGACTTCAACTATGTTTCCGACCGATCCGGGAACGGCTCCCTTAACCGCCAGAATGTTTTTCTCTTTGTCAATAAAAGCAATTTTCACATTCTTTACTGATGTTCTTCGTCCTCCCATTCTTCCGGCCATTCTTTTTCCTTTCGTGACATGTTCCGGAAATCCGCTTCCAATTGCGCCAGGAGCGCGCCAATCATGCTTGTGTCCGTGCGTGCGGGAAGATCCTTTAAATCCATGCCTTTTCATCACTCCCTGAAATCCCTTAGATTTTGAGATGCCGCTAACTTTGACTTCCTCTCCGACTTCAAAAATTTCCAGTCCGATACTCTTGTCTTTGGAAATATCCCCCTTTTCTGCTTTCATGCGGAATTCTTTTTTGAAAACCTTGTTCTTTGTTTTTTTTATTTCAAGCTGGACCGCTTCATAACCATCCTTCTCCTGACTGCGAATCAGAGAAATCCTGTTTGGTTCGCAATCAAGAAGAGTAACGTTCTGCGCGCCCTTATCTTCGTCATAAATTGTGGTCATTCCTATCTTTTTAGCTAAAATAAACTTCATGATATTCTCTACGAATTACAAATCAATACGAATCTACAAATTGGAAATAACTATTTGTAATTTCGTAAAATTCGTATTTCGTGGTGTTAAAAAAACTGACCGCTTAAGCCAGTATGATAACGATAAAGCCGTTAATTCTACTTGGCTAGTTGAGTATCCCGTCTCCTCGACGGGACTTTAACTAGTTCTCCGCAACCAGTTAATTATTCAAAAAATTATTCCCAGAATTTCTATAAACTTTCAAAAAATTTACATTTTTATTTCTACATCCACTCCCGCCGGTAAATCAAGATTGGTCAGATTGTCAATTGTTTTCGAAGTCGGATCCCAGATATCCACCAAGCGCTTGTGAACAACCATTTCATATTGATCCCGAGAATCCTTATGGACAAATGTTGATTTGTTGACTGTCACTTTATGAACTTCGGTAGGAAGAGGAACCGGACCGGTAATTTTCGCTCCTGTTCTTTCCGCTGTTTCTACTATTTTTCTTGCTGATTGGTCAATAATCTTGCTATCATAAGCTTTAATCTTGATTCGGACTCTCATTGACTGTTTTTCGGTCTCTGTTTTTTTTGCTGCCATTTTTCTGTTTTCAACTTAATTATTTTAAGCAAACATGAACGAGTATAAAAATATTTCTATACTCGCATAGTTTGTTCAAATCTATTTGTTAATCTTGGTTACCACTCCCGCTCCAACTGTCTTTCCTCCTTCACGGATCGCGAATCTCATTCCCTCTTCCATCGCGACAGGAGCCATCAGCTTTACCTTGAGGTTTACCGTATCCCCAGGCATTACCATTTCACTCCCTTCCGGAAGTTCCACTTCTCCCGTAACATCGGTAGTCCTGATATAAAATTGGGGCTTATATCCTTTGAAAAACGGGGTATGCCTTCCGCCTTCCTCTTTGTTAAGAATATAGATTTCCCCTTCAAATTCAGTATGCGGCGTGATTGATCCGGGCTTAGCCAAAACCTGTCCTCTTTCCACGTCTTCTTTTTTGACTCCGCGCAGCAATACTCCCGCGTTGTCTCCCGCCTGTCCCTTATCCAAAGACTTATTGAACATTTCAATTCCGGTTACAACTGTTTTCTGAGTCGCTTTAATTCCGACTATTTCGATTTCTTCATTTATATTAACCACTCCCCTTTCAATCCTCCCCGTAACCACGGTGCCTCTCCCTTCAATTGAAAAAATATCTTCAATGGGCATAAGATAGGGCTTGTCAACATCACGAACTGGTTCCGGAATTTTTTCATCAAGCGCTTTCAAAAGATCCCAAATTGGCTTAGCCGCTTCTTCATCGGCAGATTTAGATTCAAGAGCTTTGAGCGCTGAGCCACGGATAATAGCAGCATTGTCCCCATCAAACTCATATTTGGAAAGCAATTCCCTTATTTCCGCTTCAACCAGATCAACAAGCTCCGGATCGTCAACCATATCAACCTTATTCACAAAAACAATTATCGCGGGAACTCCCACCTGTCTTGCCAAAAGAATATGTTCTCTGGTCTGAGGCATCGGACCGTCAGTGGCGCTAACCACCAAAACTGCTCCGTCCATCTGGGCGGCTCCGGTAATCATATTCTTTATATAATCAGCATGTCCCGGGCAATCAACGTGGGCATAATGCCTTTTTTCGGATTCATATTCAACGTGGGCTGTTGCAATGGTAATGCCGCGCTCTTTTTCTTCCGGCGCTTTGTCGATATCATCAACCCCTTTTTCTTTCGCCAATCCTTTCATTGAAAGAACATGCAAAATAGCCGCGGTAAGAGTGGTCTTTCCGTGGTCAACATGCCCGATAGTTCCAACATTTACATGGGGCTTGGTTCTTTGAAATTGTTCTGCTGCCATATTTTTTCTTAAATAACTGCAAGCGCATGACTCGCAACTATTTGATTTATTTTTTATAGATTATAAATTAAATTACATTTCGCCATTAAAAAAATTCTAATATTTTTTTAATCTTTTTGCAAGTAGAAAAATCCGCTGAACTTGCAAACGCCAACATCTATGATCCTAACAGTTAAGCCTGATATTGTCAAGACCAAATTCCAGCAAACCGTTATTTTTTTCCGTTGGACATTATATCCTCCGCCACATTCTTAGGAACCTCACTGTAACAGCTAAATTCCATTGAATAACTTGCCCTTCCCTGGGTCATGCTTCTAAGCTGAGTAGCATAACCGAACATTGAAGCCAGTGGCACCTCCGCATCGATCACTTTAACCCTGGCATTTCCCTCTCCCCGATCGTTTATTTCTTTGATTATTCCGCGTCTGGAATTTATATCCCCTACCACGTCTCCCATGAAGCTTTCAGGAGTGATTACCTGAACTTTCATTATCGGCTCCAAAAGGACCGGCTTCGCCCGGCGAGTCCCTTCCTGAAAGGCCATGGATCCGGCAATTTTAAAAGCCATTTCCGAAGAATCAACGTCATGGAAGCTTCCGTCGTAAAGCGTTACCTTAACATCAACCACCGGATAACCGGCCAAAACTCCGTTTTGCGTCGCTTCCTTAACCCCCTTTTCCACAGCGGGAATAAATTCCTGCGGAATCGCTCCTCCCTTGATTCCATTGGAAAATTCAAAACCTTTTCCGGCTTCGTTCGGCTCCAGCTTAAGCCAACAATGCCCATATTGTCCGCGACCTCCCGATTGGCGGATATATTTTCCTTCCGCTTCAGAGGAGGTTTTGATAGTTTCGCGGTAAGCTACTTGCGGCTGTCCGACATTTGCTTCAACCTTGAATTCCCTTTTCATTCTTTCAACAATGATATCCAAATGAAGTTCTCCCATTCCGGAAATTATGATCTGCGCCGTTTCCTCATTAGTTCTTACCCTAAAAGTCGGATCTTCTTCCGCCAGTTTCTTAAGTGCCAATCCCATTTTTTCCTGGTCCGCTTTGGTTTTGGGCTCAATTGCAATATCAATCACTGGTTCGGGAAAATTAATTGATTCCAGAATTATTGGCTTTTCCGGATCACATAAGGTGTCCCCCGTGGTCGTATTTTTGAGTCCCACCAACGCACCTATCCCTCCGGCACTTATTTCCTCCACCTCTTCTCGGTGATTCGCATGCATTCGCAAAATCCTTCCGATCCTTTCCTTCTCTCCCTTGGTAGCATTAAGAACATATGATCCGGCTTTAACCGTCCCTGAATAAACCCTAAAGAAGGTTAATTGTCCCACAAAAGGATCTGTTGCAATCTTAAAAGCCAGTGCAGAAAAAGGAGTATTATCCGTAGTGGCTCTTTCTATTTCTTCCCCCTTGTCAGGATCGGTTCCTTTTACCGGAGGAACATCCATCGGAGACGGAAGATAATCGACAACCGCATCAAGCACAAGCTGGATTCCTTTATTCCTAAGCGCTGTTCCAGTCAGAACCGGAATAAGCCTGGTTTTTATTACTGCTTCCCTTAGAGCTTTTTTAAGTTCGGGAACGGCTATTTCTTCTCCGCTTAAATATTTTTCAATAAGTTCGTCTTTTGTTTCAGCAATTTTTTCAACCATCTTATTGCGCCATTCCTTTGCTTTTTCCAAAAGTTCCGACGGGATTTCTTTTTCAATCACTTTTTCTCCCTTTTCGCCTTCAAAAAAATAAGCTTTCATTTTGAGAAGATCGATAACACCTTTAAAATCATTTCTTTCTCCGATGGGAAGCTGAATTGCTACCGCATGCGGAGTAAGCCGATTCCAAATGGAATTGAGGGAAAAATTGAAGTCAGCCCCTTCTTTATCAATTTTGTTTATAAAACAAATGCGGGGAACATTATATTTTTCAGCTTGCCGCCAAACGGTTTCTGACTGCGGTTCAACTCCCTCTTTTCCGTCAAAAACCACCACTCCTCCGTCCAGCACTCTCATAGAACGCTCTACTTCTACGGTAAAATCTACATGTCCCGGAGTGTCAATTATGTTGATTTGGTGTTCATTCCAATAGCAGGTTGTCGCGGCACTGGTAATGGTGATTCCGCGCTCTCTTTCCTGATCCATCCAGTCCATCACCGCTTCCCCTTCATGAACTTCCCCAATTTTATGGGTAATCCCGGTGTAAAACAAAATGCGCTCGGTGGTTGTGGTCTTTCCGGCATCAATGTGGGCGATAATCCCGATATTTCTCAATTTTTCTATGGGAGTCTGTCGTGGCATATAAAAACGTAAAGTGTAAAGCAAAAAGCGAAAAGTTAAGGAAGTAATCACAAATTCACATCGGATTCCTAGACTTTACGCTTTGAGCTTTTATTTTTTAACTCTTAAGCGAAGTGCGCGAATGCCTTGTTGGCTTCGGCCATTCTGTGAACATCCTCTCGCTTTTTCATTGCCGCACCTGATTTATTTGAAGCTTCAACAAGCTCATCAGCCAGTTTTTGCGCCAGCTTTTTGCCCTTTCTCTTTCTTACAACTTCCAAAATCCAGCGTATCGCCAAAGTCTGCCTTCTTTCTCCCATTACCGGAATGGGAACTTGATAGTTGGCCCCCCCGATTCTTTTAGACTTAAGCTCCAGAATCGGAGAAATGTTTTTTATGGCCTGCTCAAATACGTTAAGTCCTCCTTTTTTGGTAGTTTCGTGAATAATATCAAAAGTATCATAGACGATTTTTTCCGCCACGCTCCTCTTTCCATCTTTCATTACACTGCCAATAAACCGCCCGACCAAAAGATTGCCGTAACGCGAATCCGGTTTCCATTTTTTAGGATAATTTCTTTTTCTTCTGGGCATAATAAATAAATTTAAAACTCAAAAATCAAAATGCAAAACTATGGTGTCCGAGGCGGACTTACATTATCAAGTCTTACCCCTTAACTCTCAAAGCTACTCCGTTTTTTCCTTGGGTTTCTTGGCTCCATATTTGCTGCGGCCTCTTTTTCTCTTGTCAGTTCCGGCCGTATCCAGCACTCCCCTGACGATATGATAGCGCACTCCGGGCAAATCTTTCACTCTTCCTCCCCTGATCATCACAATGGAGTGCTCCTGCAAATTGTGTCCGATTCCGGGAATATAGGCAGTGACTTCCATCCCATTGGAAAGTTTTACTCTTGCGATTTTTCGAAGCGCGGAATTAGGCTTTTTGGGAGTAGTAGTTCCGACTTTTACGCAAACTCCTCTTTTGAACGGGCTTGCCGTGTCAACCGGATGATTTTTAATCGTATTAAAAACATATGTCAAAGCTGGAGTCTTGGACTTCTTGCTTGATACCCTTCTTCCTCTTTTTATAAGCTGGCTTATTGTAGGCATAATTTATTAAGTTCAAAATGCAAAATTAAAAATTCAAAATTTAGGTGTCCGAGACGGACTTACAATTTATATATTCGTGTCATTCGCATGCGATTCGTAAATTCGTGTCGCCTTAGAATACTTAAAAAGCGGCGAGCCGCCTTGTAGTATCAATATAAAGCATTAGAAAAAGCTTGTCAATATACTAAGGCAATTTTTTCCTTTTTTTGCCTTTATATTCCTACCACATTATTAAAAAACAATTCCAGCATGGCAAGAAGGAATCTTCCCAAAACACCGTAAAAAAGAAAAAAGAAAATCAAAAGAAACGCGAATCCGAATTGTTCCAGATGTATTTTCGTTTCTTCCTTTATTGGTAAGACGGCGAACAAAAGCTTTGATCCGTCAAGCGGAGGAATGGGAATCAAATTAAAAAACGCCAGAAGCACGTTTATCATCACAATCATCGCAAATAAGAAGAAAAAAATTGAAGTAAAAGATCCAGAAAGAATTTCTGCAAGATTTTCGTAATTTTCCAAATTTTGGACTATATCAATTTTTGCCATTGAATTAAGCGGAATGAATCTGGCCGCCAGACCGAAAATTAAAGCAACAATAAAATTGGAAAGCGGACCAGAAAGTCCGACCAGAGCCGGACCTCTTTTCTGGTCGCGAAGATTATAAGGATTGTATGGAACAGGACGAGCCCAGCCGAATCCCATTCCCAAAGTTAAAATCATAATCAAAGGAAAGAAAAAAGATCCCCACCAGTCCAGATGCTTAAAAGGATTAAGCGTAAGCCTTCCGGCATGCTTGGCGGTCGGATCGCCGAGCCAAAGCGCGGCAAAGCCGTGGGAAACTTCGTGGATTACCACCGACATCACCAAAATAACTATTTGAAAAAATATAATTATGATTCCGCTGTACATAATCTTGCCAAAAATTTGTTTTAATGATAACCTAAACCCTGTAACAAATCAATGTTGAAGTTTGAATATAGATTCTTAAATTCATAATTCTTGCTTCACGATTCACATTTATGAGCAAAGTTTGTGAAAGCTGCGGAAGAGGAACAAAGACTGGAAATTCACGTAGCCATTCTAAAATTGCCACTCGCAGGAAATTTCAAATTAACATCCAGACCAAAAAAATAGAGGGAAAGACAATTAAAATCTGCTCCAAGTGCCTTAAAACAAAATCCAAGGCTTAACATTGCTTATTACTGTTTTCAAAATCTTTCCTTTCCTTGCTGAAAAGAAACACGGTCAAGCCGATTGAAAGAAGAAATAAAGCGCTGAAAAAAACGA
>CAYTRS010000022.1:6794-9783 GCA_964440305.1 uncultured Bdellovibrionales bacterium | reverse complement strand
GAAAAGCGCTTAATTTTCCCGGATTTTATTACGCCGAAAATGGAAATTTGATCACTCAATTTCCACTCGGATACATCAGTTGGCTGGCAATATTTTACTCGCTATTCAGCCTCAAAGGATTGTTAATTGGCAATATAGTGCTGTTTTCTATCTTTGTATTATCACTATATTTCATTTCCAGAGAATTCTTTGAAAAAAAGTGGTCTATTTTGCTTCTTATTGCCGTACTTTTCTCTTTTTCCTTTTCCTGGATTTTAAAAATGACCCTTACCGAAAATATGGCGCTCGCCTTGTTGTGGTTTGGAATTTTGGAAACCATCTTGTTTTTAAAAAACAATAATCCGCTTTATTATTTTTCTTCACTGATCACTTTCGGACTTTTGGCATTTTCCAGAATTGAAGGTATTTTCTTTTTTTCTTTCGCAATTTTGACGTTCTATCTATTTTCAAAAAGGGGCGATTTTTGGAAAGAAGGGCGATTTAAAAAAATATGCCTCCCTGCAATTTTGTTCATTTTTTTCTTTATCGTCAATTTTTCCATCAATAATCCGTTTTTTCGGGAAGTGGTGAAAGCAATCGCAAAACCGCAAGAAAATCGCAATCTTTTCGGCCAAGTTTTTGGAGATTTCTCTCCTGCATTTTTGGAGCAGATAGGAATATTTACCCTTTATGGAATGCTTGGATTTTTTATTTTGGGCGCTGTTGCGATCATATTTTTTGCCAAAAAGAAAAAGTATCAATTGCTTATTCCCTTCCTAATATCTCTCCCTTCTTTTTTCTATCTCATAAATTCCCGCATCTCCTCCGATCATCCTTGGATGCTTCGCCGGTTTGTTTTTTCAATCCTGCCTGTTTTTATTTTTTATTCCATTGCTTTTCTTCAAAACACTGGCAGAAAAAAAATTGCCTATTTCATATTCTCAGTCTTGATAATTTCAAACCTTCCCGCTTTTCTGAATTATTTTCCCTTCTCGGAAAATAGAAATTTACTCAAAAAAACCGCTGATTTAAGCCAAAATTTTGAAGACAGAGATTTGGTGTTGATTGACCGTATGGCTAGCGGAAACGGCTGGTCCATGATTTCCGGACCGATGAATTTCCTTTATGGAAAAAATTCCGCTTATTTTTTCAATCCCAATGATCTGGCAAAAATTGATCGGGAAGATTTTAAAAATATATACATAATTATTCCGGATAATAATCTTGAATTTTACGAGGAAAAAATTAACACGAGCACGTATTTCAATACCTTTAATGATTATGAAATAAAAACCACCAGATTGGAAACACCAACTCAAAACCAATTCCGCTTTCCCCAAAAGCAGGAAATCGAATTGACTGGAAAGATTTATAAAATTGAATAGTTATAAGGTTCATCAGGTTCATAAATTACGATAGGAAGTTTTATAACTTTAAAAACTTGATGAACTTTATAACTTGACGAACTATTGCTTATGGATTTCACCGAACATATAAATAAATATCTTTCTACCGAAGATCTGAAAACATACAAGCTTTCAAGAAATGTCATTTTTGCCGTCTTTATTTTGGTTGTTGCTTATTTTTCCCTGAATTTCCTGTTCCCTTCCCAAATTTTCATTTTTGATTTTCAAAATCCGAATTCCAGCAAGAATACCATAAGCGATGTGAGAAATAATGACAAGGACTTGCTTGAATTTTATTCCTCAACGCCGGAAAATTTCTCTGAAGCCAGAATAACCTTAAAATTGGACAAAGAATCAAGTCCGGTTACTGACGGAAAAATAGAAGTCCGGAAATCATATAAGGCGTTTTTTTACCCCGAAGGAGAAAATGCAAATATAAACAATGAGGAATTTTCTTCATCCATAAACTTATTTTCTTTCGGAGATGCGGTATATGTCAGAAACAAGGAAAAAATCCACCCCGTTGGAGACGCGATCGTATTTTCCTCATTTGGATTCAATTGGGACGATGTGGTTCCCATAAGCGAAGAGGATCTGGGAGCCTATGAAAAAGGAAAGCTTTTCACTTTTTCCAGCCGCCATCCGGAAGGAACAGTGTTTTTCGCCAAGGACACGGAAAAATATTATATAATTCAAGACGAAAAAAAGTTTGAAATTTCACCCGATTTGGCAAAAGGTTTTCATAGAAGAACTCCGGTCTTAATTGACGAAAAGGGACTGGAGGAGAAATCCGGATGCGCACTTTCGAAAAATTTTTGGCCGTTTAACTCATATTCCTGCAAAGCAAGCATTGAGGAATTGGCAAAATATCTGGGAAAAGATTATCAATTTCAAATGAAAAATTCAGATAACCTGAAAATCGATACGATAAAAGTTTCCCTCTCACGAAACATTAATATTGAAAATTTAAGATTTACGCTTTCAACAATAAAAAGAAGGCTTTTAACCGAATATGGAATCGCCAATTAAAATCACAGCAAAACAATCTTTGATAATCGGAAAGCTGCTTGCGGACATTCTGGCGCTTTTGGCTTTTTCACTGCTAATTTTTCTGATGGCGGAAACCGCCCTTCCGGGAATAATTTCCGGAAAAATCAGCCTGATTAAATTTTCCCTGCTTGTTCTTGCCGCCATAACCGCGACAATTTATTGGAATGACCGAATTGGCAAAGATTTTCCTGAAATAAAAAAGGATGGCAAAGATTTCAATTTATTGAACTTATTCTTAATTTTAATAATTTTCTTGATGTCATTACGGACTCTTTTCTCTGCTTCTTGGTGGGAAATATTAATAATTCTAGTTGTTATTTCATACTCGCTTTATCTTATGCGCAAAGTGTTTTTCCGCTATTAGCAAAAGCTTTTAAAAGAAAGGGGCTATTTTCTAATATATTCCGCTGTCTCTCGGGCGCATTTTTCCCAAGAGAATTTTTTTATTTGCTCTCTTCCCTTTTCTATCAAGTTATTCCTGAGATTATCCGCAGGGATCAAGTCCCTGCTGAATTTTAAAACCATTTTTATTTTTTCGCTCAAATCCTCCGCGC
>CAYTRS010000022.1:0-6694 GCA_964440305.1 uncultured Bdellovibrionales bacterium | reverse complement strand
AAGTCCCTGCTGAATTTTAAAACCATTTTTATTTTTTCGCTCAAATCCTCCGCGCTTTTTTCTTCAAAATAAAGCGCCGCTTCTCCCCCCGCTTCCGGAAGGCTGGAATTTTTCGCGGTTATCACCGGAACTCCGCAAGCCATCGCTTCCAAGACCGGAATGCCAAACCCTTCATAAAGCGAGGGGAAAACAAAAACCTCCGCCCCTTTTAAAATTGCCGCCTTGTCCCGAAATCCGACTGTTCCGGTTACTATAATGTCTTTTTTGTACGGACTCTTTTCTATTTTTTCCATAATTCCTTCCCAAAGCCAAGCCTTCTCCCCCGCCAAAACCAGCTTGAGATCCGCATGTTCCTTTTTGATTATTCCAAAGGCATCAACCAAAACTTCCAGATTTTTTCTTGGCTGAATGGCACCGACATAAAGTATGTATCTGCTTGTCCGCCGATGAGGCGGAGTATCTAGTATTTGGTATTTAGTATATATTTTTTCTTTTTCTGATTCCGATATTTCTTTTTCAAATAATTCTTTATCAAATCCGTGGTGGATTACTTTTATTTTATCTTCCCTTACTTCCGGAAAAAATTTCAGGATATCTTTTTTTGTGGCATCTGAAACAGCAATAATCCTGTCCGCGTTTTTTATGGCAAAACCGGAAAATAGATTGAGCCGGCGCAAATCTTTCCGAGGAAAAAAATCGGGAAAATATTTGAAAGCCAGATCATGGATAGTAACAGTTGAAACGAGGTTTTTTCTTCGGACAAACGGAAGCGACTGCATAGGCATCCAAAGCCGATCGTAATTTTCCTTCCAGAGCTCCGCGGCAAACCGCATTTGCGTCCAACAAAAAGGAAACGGTTTGGAAATAAAGCGATAGTTGGAAAATTTTTTAGGAGTAAGTTCTGGATTAAAATCTTTTTTGTGATAAATAAAAAAATCATCGCTTGGAGAAAATTCTCCAAAACGATTAAGCATATTTAAAATATACACTCGTGTTCCGTCAATCCTGCTCCAGTCCAAATCCGCCGCTTGAATTGCAATGCGCATAAAAATCAATTTATCTTATTTTAAAATTTTCCTGCCATCCGTCTTCTCCGTGCATTCTCTTGGCATCTTCAATTTGAAGTTCTTTTGCTTCTTGCATCTGCCTGTCTTCCAATGCGTCTTTGATTGTGTATTCTTGAGTTGATTCTTTTTTCTGTTTTTTGATTTTTTCAATGACCCCTCTCACAAAACCAAAAGCATATCTACGTTCTTCTTTTGTCATTTTTCCATCCAAGACTCTTTTGATTATTCTGTCATAAAGCCTGTTTCTCCCTTCGGGATTTTTCAGGTCCAATTCTTTTTTGGCTATATCAAGTTCCTCTACAGCAACTCTAATAACTTCCGGATATTTTTTCTTCAATTGTTCTGCAATTCCAGACATATTTTTAAGCTTATTTCTTACTTTTTAATTTTATCATAAATATAAAAATTAAAGAAAAGGGAGTCTGATTTTCAGACTCCCCGAAAAATTTAGCAAGGAATTTCCCTCCTCAGTTCCATATAATCAGAAAAGGGTTCTTTTAAGGCTTCAACAACCACAAAACCCTCCCTGAATGCCACATATTTTCCAACTCCAAATCTTTCTATAAGAGAGTCGTAAAGCAATCTTTCCATAAAGTTCATTCTGAATTCATAGGTTTTGCATATGAGCATTTCAAATTTTATCCACTCGTTTTTCTCCTCCTCCCCCACTAAAGATATTATTTGGGGAATCATCTCTCTTTCTTTTTCCAGCAAATCAGTCATATGCTGAATAATTATAATGGCTCTTATTTCAAATTCGTTCAGCTCTCCAATTTTTATTTCCTCAGGAAGAACTTCAGCTAAAACAAAACAATAATTGCCGGGATTAAAATAAGCAAAATCTTCTCCGAAAACCCTTATTGCGCATTCAAAGAACTTTTCTATTTTCATCTCCCACCTCCCTTGGTTGATGTTTATATCCGGCTTATTTCAAAAAAATTAATTTCTTTTTGATCTTTTTCTCTCTATTTCAGTCAAAAATTTCTTGCGGAGTCTGACGCTTTTGGGCGTTATTTCCAAATATTCGTCTTCGGCCATAACTTCCATTCCTCTTTCAATCGTAAGTTCAAACGGCGGAGTAAGTTGAATGGCATCATCAGATCCGGATGCCCGCATATTGGTAAGCTGTTTTCCCTTTATCGGATTTACCGCCATATCATCCCCCTTGGATGCGTTTCCGATAACCATTCCCTCATATACCTCCGTTGCCGGCCTTATATACAGAGTACCTCGTTCTTGAAGATTATACAAAGAAAATCCCAGAGCCTTTCCCGTCGCCATTGAAATCATTGATCCCACATCGCGCCGGCTGATTTCTCCGACATGCTCCCTGTATCCGATAACTCTAGAGCAAAGAATTCCTTCTCCCTTAGTGTCAATGATAAATTCACTGCGATATCCCAAAAGGCCCCTGGTGGGAATTTCAAAAACCATCCTCGTTTGGCTTCCGTTTTTTTCCATACTAATCATATTGCCCTTTCTTTTTCCCATTTTTCCAATAACCGCCCCTGAAAGAATATCCGGAACATCTATGATCACCTCCTCAAATGGCTCCTTTTTCTTGCCACCCTCTTCTTTCATGATAACTTGAGGCTGAGAAACTTGAATTTCATATCCCTCTCGCCTCATATTTTCAAGAAGTATGGAAACTTGAAGCTCTCCCCTTCCATAAACCTTATAAGAATCAGACATAAAATCTATTCTAAGCCCGACATTCACTTCTATTTCTTTTTCCAAGCGCTCGCGTATTTGATTGTTGGTGACAAATTCTCCTTCACGTCCGGCAAACGGAGAACTGTTAACCATAAAATTCAAAGATATGGTCGGTTCATCAACAGAAATCGCCGGAAGCGCTTCTTGTTCTTCTTTTTTGCAAAGAGTTTCTCCAATATCAATTCCGGGAAATCCTGAAATCATGACAATATCTCCGGCATACGCTTCCTGCACTTCATTCCTCTTAACGCCCTTGAAGGTAAATATTTTTGTCACTCTTCCGGTTTCTGATTTTCCGTTTAACTTTTTGATTATAAGGGTGTCGCCCATTCTGACAGTTCCTTCATAAATTCTTCCGATAGCCAGCCGTCCGAGAAAATTATCATAACCCAAATTAAAAGGCTGAAAGCAAAAATCATTTTCTATTTTAGCTTCCACCGGCTTAACCTTAAGAAGAATCATATCCAAAAGCGGAGTAAGATCGCTGGATTCGTCATCCAGATGCTCTTTGGCTATTCCCATTTTTCCTATGGAATATATTGTCGTAAAATCCAACTGTTCATCTGTCGCTCCCAAATCAAGAAAAAGCTCAAAGACTTTTTCCTGAGCCATGCTGGGATTAGCTGCCGGCTTGTCTATTTTATTAATAACCACAATCGGCTTCAACCCCAGTTCCAAAGATTTTTTCAAAACAAATCTCGTTTGAGGCATCGGACCCTCTTGAGCGTCCACCACCAAAAGGACACTATCAATGGATCGCAAAACTCGTTCCACTTCCGATCCGAAATCGGCATGTCCCGGAGTATCCACGATATTTATTTTCGTTCCGCGATAAAAAACAGAAGTATTTTTTGAATAAATCGTAATACCCCTTTCCTTTTCCAGCGCATAAGAATCCATACTGGCATTTTCGTCTTCCAATGCTCCAGTTTGCTTCATTATGGCATCTGTCAGGGTTGTTTTCCCATGGTCAACATGGGCAATGATTGCAATATTTCTAATTTCCATAAAAATCAAATTTAAACAAAAAACTGCCGTCACGCAGCAGAATCAAACTACTTTTGAAATTATAAATAAAAAAATGGTAAATGTCAACTAATTTTACTTGTTCCAAACGCTGAATTTTAACCGTCGCCGAAACTTGTCCTGAGCATAGTCGAAGGACTTCGTGCCTTGCCGTAGCCTTGGCGTAGGCAGGTCGTGCCAACTTCATTGGTGCGCCGCCAATTTTAGTAAATTTCTTTAATGTTGAGATTATTTTATAATCGTATTGATAATTTGCAGAATATCGTGTTTGTGGTTTTTAGATAGAATGCCAAACATTTTTAGCATTTCCAAAAATACTTTGATGTTGCTTTCTGAAATTTCAAAATAGGCAATTTCTTTTATTTCAGCGCATCGTCCGATTAAATTAATTTTTGATTTTAATTCTGTGATTGGAAAACATAAATACAACATTGGTTGTGTGCCAACTGCATATTGCTTTTCGGTAATCTTTATTTCGGTAATTATTTCATACCCATTAAACTTGTAAATTAAAAGAGGGTATTTAACCTGAGTATATTCAAAATCAAATCCATTTATATTTTTCTCAATAGGATGGCTACGATCAATTTGCAACTCAGAATTATTATCAATTAAATCATGGTCTTGTATTGAATTAAGATAAGCGATAACACTTTCCAACTCTTCTCTGGTTATGATGTTCCATTTATAAAAATACCAAATATATTCTGATAATTCATAAAGTGCTTTGACTTTTCCATTTGCTCCAATAAATTTAGTTTCAGGTAGCGATGATTCTGCGAGCTTTTCTGTTTCCTTCTTAACCACATCATAGCCAATTTGCCATTCAACATAATTGCTCAATAAGAAACCGTCTCTTTTAACTGCTACTGGCGTTCCATACTCATTCAAGATTGATCGGTTTTTAATGCGAATCTTTCCGCTAACAGCGGTTAATAAAATTGGTATTTCTATTATATGTTTGTCTTTTTTAATTAAAATTTGTGGCATATTTTTTTCCAAATTTACTTTCTAGCAGTTCTTTAAAATAGTTATCTATTTTTAATTTTGCATCTGGAATTTCTCTAAACCTAAATTTATTTTTTAATACCGGATTTGTGTGAACACTTTGGGCAACAAAACATTCTTTCATTTTTCCGAATTTTTCATTATCAATTATCACATCACAATTTCCAATGAAATAAGGCATTCTGTCCGTATATTGTTTAAAAATATCGATGTAGCAATAATAAGGCAGTTTTTCCATTAACACATAAACGGTATTATAAGTATCCTCATTAATAAAAGTTCTGTTGCGCTTAAGAGCATTTATATCTCTTAAAGTCCAAAACTTTGCTACCGGCTTGTCATTTTTATTTAAAAATTTTTTATTTGGATATTTTTGAACGTAGTTGACTATCGTATCAAAATCTTTTAAACGAAAGACGCCATCATTTTTTACTTTAAACTGATAATTTTGAATATAATCATAGCCCATTCCTTCTTCATCCCTCTTGTAAAGGGCGATTAAAATCGGAAAGGCCATTCCGCGAGAAGTATCAGAAAATTCATGACTGCTTATGATTATTCCGTCAATTAATTTATAGTTTTTGGCGAATTTTGAAAGCAGGGTGAAATTGGCTTTTTTGATTAAATAAGATAAAGGATGTAAAACACAAACATAATCCGCTTTAAGTTTATCGTAAGACAACAAAAATGACATACCTAAATCCCTAGTTTTTATGTCGGCATCAATTTTGTCCTGGATGGAAGTATCTTTAATGGAATTACGAATTATGGATGTCGTATCGTTATATGGAGGGTTACCTATGGTTATAATTTTTTCATCATTCTTAATCCTTAAACTTGGACGATTAACATTCAAAAGAGAATTTTGACAGATAAAATCAACTTCGCTAATTATTTTTTTTGCTTCAGAAATGGCTTTTTGATCAATATCGGCTCCAATCAATCTTTTCGCAATGTTGTTTCTTGCCAAAAACGAACCGTAACCACAAGAAGAATCTATTATTGAAAAATCTTTAATATCTTTAATATTTTTTTGTAAAATAGAATAAGCTAAATCAACAATAACCTCCGGAGTATAATAAGATCCAAGGTTAATGGCGTCTATATGATTTAGATGTTTTTGGTTTCTATTCATATAACCTTATTATATCAATTTTTTCTAATTTTGAATAATCTTTTTTGCTATATTATTTAAACAATTCTGCCACCCCATAAATATGCCTCATCGGCATAAACGGGGCGGACCGGCACGCCGAGGGCTTTCATTCGACTATGCTCATGATAAATGGCGGGTTTTTGTTATTTTCCGGTTATTTTTTTTCCAATCCCTGATCAAAACACCACCATGGACTTTTTTGACCGTGACTTTCTGCTTTTCTTTCCAGCCGAGTTCCGCGGCCATTTCTTTGGGGATAGTCACCATAAGGCTCGTCTTCCCCACTCTGGTAATCTTCCTTATATTTTTATTTTTCAGTTTCATTCACCCTGTTAAATAAGATTTGAGGCGCTTTTTTAAAAACATTTTGCCAAGATATGTTTTCAAATATTTTTCACGATTCGTGGCATCTTGTTGATTAAGACATGCCTCATAATAAATCAGTTTCAGAGGTCGTCTTTCTCTTGTTGAAGGCACGAGTCCTTTTTGGTGCTTCTCAAATCTTAATTTTAAATTTTTAGTATAACCTACATAATTTTTATTGTCTTTATCGCTTCTCAAAGCATAAACATATTGCATACAGATTATGGAAAAATTTAAAATTATTTAACAGGGTAAATAAGTATCAAGGTAAGTATTAAAGTAAGTATTAAAATTATACTCCGCTTAAGCGAGAAAATCAAACGCAAAACGCACCCTTTTTGGTGCGTTTTTTAATGTCCCT
>CAYTRS010000021.1:0-11060 GCA_964440305.1 uncultured Bdellovibrionales bacterium | reverse complement strand
CTTTGCAGGCATTTGATTTTGCAACCTGACCGCATTTTTTCGGCTGACCTTTTGCTTTTGAACCATTACCCTTTATCTTTTTCCCATTCCCCATTTCTACCTCCTTTTTATGGTTTTCAAAATGAAAGCGTCTTTTGAAATATTAGCTCGTATTCTTTTTGAGGTCAATAAGTCGCAGTTGCAGTTTTTTGTTCCCATTCCAGTGGTCTTCGCGGATGTTGAAGACGGTGTCTATGATTTTCCCGGATTTCAAATTTTTGAATTCTTCTCCCATTCCGAAGCCGATGCATTCGAAAATTTTGGGAGAATTTTTCTGCGGTCGGATTTGAAGCTTCAGATGCTTGTTTCCGTTTCCAACCACTCTTGTTTCCACTACGACCATATTTTTCATTAAAAATACGGGCTCCTCATTTCCCACTCCGAATGGCTCCATCTTTCTGATTTCGTCTGCAAGCGTCAAATCAATCTCTTCCGGAGTGATTTCAAGGTCAATCCCAATGCTCTTGCTCAAGTCTTTTCCGCCGATCTCCTTTTCAATTAAAGAATTCAGCTCTTTGAAGAAATTGTCAAGATTTTCATTGGAAGCTTCAATTCCTGCAGCCTGCGAATGCCCTCCGAATTTCAAAAGATACTTTTTGCATTTTTCAATTGCGGAAATTATATCAACTTCCGGAATGCTGCGGAGCGATCCTTTGCTGGTCTTCTCTCCTTTTTGAACCACAGCAGTGGGTTTTCCGAACTCATCGGCTATTTTTCCGGCTGCCAACCCCAAAATGCCTGCCGGAAAATGCTCTCCTAACGCGAAAATAAAGGGTTTTTTCTGAAACATATTATTTGCCAATATTCGAATTTCATCCACAATAAGGCTTGTTGCTTTCTGTCTTTTCTGGTTGTTGGCTTCAAGTTCTAGTGCCAATCCTCTTGCACTGACAGTATCTTTTTCCTGAATAAGCCTCAAGGCGATGCCGGCATGATCCATCCTTCCGGCGGAATTTATGCGCGGAGCAACCTGAAAAGCGATTGTTCTGACATCCGGAACATTATTTTCATCTATCATTATTCTTCCCACAGTAAAAAGCTCTTGCAGGCCGATTCTGCGCGTCTTACTAAGGACAAGCAGTCCATATTTGGCAATCACCCTGTTTTCTGAAATCAGCGGAACGCAATCGGCAATTGTTCCCAGGGAAACCAGATCCAGCATCCACTTCAGTTGCTCCTCTTTTTCCGGAATAAATTTTTTATAGATTGCCTGGACAAACTTGAAAGCGACTCCCACTCCGGCAAGATTTCTGAAAGGATACCCCGAATTTTCCATTTGCGGGTTGATTATTGCATGGGATGAAGGAGTTTTTTCCGGAACGTGGTGGTGATCAATTATAATCGAGTCAATTGAATATTCATTTGCTTTTTCAATTTCATTATAATTAGAAATTCCGCAGTCAACGGAAATTATCAGGTTTATTCCCCGTTTTTTAAATTCCTCGATTGCTTCCAGATTCATTCCATACCCTTCTGTTTTTTTGTTGGGTATGTATATTTCAGCCTTGATTCCGATATTTTGCAGGGCTTCTTCCAGGATTGCCGAAGAAGTTACTCCGTCAACATCATAATCTCCATAAATCAAAACTTTTTCTTTCTGATCCCGTGCTTTTTTCACCCTTTCCATCGCCTTTTCCATATCCGAAAACAAAAAAGGATCCAAAATGTGATTTTGATAATCCGGAAAAAGAAAAGATTTTATTTCCTTGTCAGTTCTGATTCCTTTTTGAAAAAGAAGTTTCGCAAGTATCGGATGAATTCCGTCAAAAGATTGGAAGTCTTTCTGTTTTTCCTTGATAATCCAGCGGGACATAAAATAATTTAGACGGTTAATGTTTTCTTGTCTACTTTGCTTCCCATCCGCAGTTTGGGCAGATAAAACGAGCCTGAAAATTGTTTTCTTGCGGATTTTTAACCTTGATTTCAAGGCAAAGCTTCTCGTTGCACTCAAGACAGTTTAATTTTGCGGAAAAGTTGATTTCTTTTGCCAATTTCTGCGCGTCAAAGGAATATTGATCAATTGCCAGGCGGTAGCTTCCGGAGGCGGTAAGAAGGGATTGAATTTTTTGAACCACTTCTCTTGGAGAAGTCATTCCCCTTAGAATAAAATCTTTTGCTCCCAAAACATTGGCTTTCTGCTGGTCCTGCTCCCGGCCCATATGGGAGGAAATAACCACCGGAATTCCGGCAGTTGCAACATTTTTCTGAAGTTCTTCCATCATTGAAAATCCGTCCATTCGGGGCATAATGATTCCAGTAAAAATTATGTCCGGCTTTTCCTTGGTGGCGATATCCATTCCCTCCAAGCCGTCTTGCGCTTCCAAAACTTCAAAACTGGCGTTGCGGAAAACTTCAGCGTAAGTTTCCCTTGTTTCCACGTCGTCGTCAACAATTAGGATTCGATGCTTATTCATATTTTTATATTAAAATTTTAATATCAGTGGAAATTCCCTTACCGCTGTGAATAATAAATGGATTTACGTCAAGTTCTTTTATTTCAGGAACATTACTTGAAAGCTTCATAAGTTTTTCAATTATTTCTGCCATTATGCCGCTTTCAAAGATTATTTTCCCCCGCGTTTCTTTGAAAATAAATGAAAGTGGGCTTTTAAGCAGCTTTTCTTCTATTTCCTTTCTGTTCATTGGCGGTATAAAATAATCTATCTTTTTGAAAACTTCCGTATAAATTCCTCCCATTCCTGCTACTACAACCGATCCGAAAACCTCGTCCCTTTTTACTCCCAAAATAATCTCAATATCTTTTTTTATTTCTGGCTGGACGATTATGCCCTCATTTGGAAAAGTTTTTTTGAGATCTTCGTAGCATTTTTTGAGTTCTCCCTTGTTTTTGACGCCCAGCACAAGCGCTTTGCTGTCGGTTTTGTGAATGATTTTTTCGCTGTCAATCTTTATCACTACGGGAAATCCCGGAACTTTCTCTAAGTCGTTTTCGCTGCCGATTTGCCTGAAGGGAACGACTGGAATTTCCAAATTTTTAAAAATTTCTGCTGCTTCGCGAAAAAATAAAGCGCTTCTTCTTTCCCGTTTTGCCTTGGAAATTACCGCGGAAATGTCATCCAGCTTGTCTTTTTCCAGTTTGCTTTCCATGGAAGGATAATTTTCAAAACTGTTCCAAGTGAAGTATTTTTCCAAAGCGCCTATCGCCTGTTCTGGAAAAGTAAAAACGGGAACTCCGGAAGATTCCAGCTTTTCTGTGGCATCTTTGGATTTTTGGGAGCTTATAAGGACAGCAATTATTTTTTTTGAAGTTTTCTTTTTGAAATTAGCGATAACTTCTGCAATTTTTTCTACCGGAGTTTGTTTTTGAACCGTCAACAGGCAGATCAAGGAATCCGCCTCCTCGTTTTTCAACGCTTCCAGGGTTTTTTCATATCTATCTTCCATAGTATCTCCCAAAAGGTCAATCGGGTTTTGAAGAGAAGATTCAAGAGGCAAAAACTCTTTCAATTTATTTTTAGTTTCTTCTTTTATTTCCTGAAGTTCGATATTTTTCCCCTGAAAAGCGTCTGTGGCCAGCACGCCGGCCCCCCCGGCATTAGTAATTGCAATAACCTTGCTGTTTTCTGGCGCGCTTGCAAAAGAAAGAAAATTAAGCAAATTTGAAAATTCTTCCAAGTTTTCTGCCTGGATTATTCCGTTTTTTTGGAAAAATTCCCGGGCTATGTCTTCACTTCCCGCTAGCGAACCGGTGTGCGAAGAAATCGCTTTTTTCGTGCGCTCAGATTTTCCAGCTTTGAGAATTATAATCGGCTTTCGGGAAGACATTTTTCGGGAAATCTCGGCCAGTTTTTTTGCGTCTTCTATTCCCTCGAGATAAAGTCCGATCACCTTGCTTTTATCGTCTGCGATTAAGTGTTCCATAATATCACCCTCGCCGATCAGCATCTGATTTCCGGTTGAAACCAGAAGGGAAAACCCAGCCATTTTTTCGGAAAAAATGTCCAAAAAAGCGCAAATTAGGGCGCCGGATTGGGAAATAAAGGCAATATTGCCTTCTTTTGCCATAAAAGGGGCGAAGGAAGCGTTAAGTTTTTTTGGGGCATTGATAAATCCCAAGCAGTTAGGACCCAAAATATTGAGATCGTTTTTTTCTGCGATTTCCAGGAGCTCTTTTTCGCGTTTTTTCCCCTCTTCTCCGCTTTCTGAAAAGCCTGCTGAAATTACTGCAAAATTCTTGACCTTCCCTGAAGCTTCTTTTATCGTTTCATTCACGAATTTTGCCGGAATAATGACAATGGCCAAGTCGACATTTTCTGCTATTGCAGAAACTTTCGGATAGCACTTTTGACCAAGAACAGTTTCCCTGTTCGGGTTGACAAAAAAAACCTTTCCGGCGTATCCCCCGTCCAGAATATTCTTTGCTATTACGTTTCCTACCTTACCTTCTTCTTCCGTGGCGCCAATAATGGCAATTGAATGGGGACTGAAAAAAAGCTCTAAACCTTTTACTTTATTTTCCATAAACCTATTATACAACATTTTGATGTTTGGTAATAGCTTGTTTGTTTGATTTTTTTATGACAAAAGTATTGAGTAAGCTTCTCAGGATTGTTATTTAATAAAATATAATGGAAGGAGGGATTATTTATGGGCGAAAAATTTTATGAAAAAGAAATAGAAAAGATATTAAATAGCGGACAAGCTGGTGAAAATATTTTAAGCTTGGCAATCAGAATATCCTCTGAAGTGGGAAAGGTTAACTACAGAAAGATAGTCTTGGGAAAGCAGCAGAGTTATCATATATGGGAAATGTGTGAAATATTTTTTGACGAATCTCGAAAAATGGGATTTGATTTTCCTATGGACCATTGGCTTCTTTATAAGTCAGTAATCCATCCGCTGAATACTAAAATAACTGAAATTTGATTTTTCGCCTTCGTAAAAATGCAAAAAAGGCTTCCGTCACGAAGCCTTTTCTATTTTCCCAGTTCTTTTAATTTTTCAATTAGGTCCTTTTCTTCCCGGGAGACGCTTTTGGGAATTCTGACAATCACTTTTGCCAAATGATCTCCGCGGTGTCCTCCCTCAAGGGATGGGACTCCCCTGCCCCTGATTTTAAAAATGGTTCCCGACTGGGTTCCGGAAGGAATTTTTATTTTAACCGGTCCATCTATCGTTTCAATGCTGATTTTATCTCCCAAAACCGCTTGGGAAAATGAAATATATTCAAAGGAAGATATGTCGTTTCCCTGTCTTCTGAATCCTGGACGGGGCTTAATGCGGATGTTTATATAAAGATCTCCTGCTGGAGCGCCTTTCCCTCCTGCTTCCCCGCGTCCTTTAATTGAAATAGTCTGTCCTTCTTGGATTCCTGCCGGTATTCGAACCTCTATTTTTTCTTCCCTTTTGACCTTTCCGTCTCCTCCGCACTCGGAGCATTTTTTTTCATAAATTTCCCCAGCACCTTCGCATTCTGGGCAGTTGGATACTTGGGTAAACGATCCGAAAAAGCTTCGGGACGTTTTTTTTATCTGTCCCGATCCTTTGCAGGTTGGGCAGGTTTTTTTGCCCGATCCCGGATCTCCGCCGGTTCCATGACAGCGAGTGCAAACAGAAGATTTGTATAAGTTTAAAGCTTTTTGCGCTCCCCACACCATTTCTTCAAAGGAAATCTCAATATCAACCTGAATATCGCGCCCGGCCTTTTTGCTTTTGCGCCTCCCGCTTTTTCCAAATCCGCCTCCGAAGATATCAGAAAATACGTCTTCAAATCCCATATCCTCAAAATTCCACCCAGATTGCTGTCCAAATCCCTGAAATCCGCTAAAATCGAATCCGCCAAATCCTTGTCCGCCTTGACCCTGAAATCCTCCGCCTTCAAAAGTCTGCCCAAATTGGTCATATTGCGCGCGCTTAGCCTTATCGGAAAGAACCTGATAAGCTTCATTTATTTCCTTAAATTTTTTTTCATCCCCTCCAGATTTGTCAGGATGATATTTGTGGGCAAGCTTCCGATACGCTTTTTTGATTTCATCTTCCGAAGCGCTCTTGGAAATTCCCAATAATTCATAATAATCCTTCATATAAGCGATGCAAAACTACAAATTACATGCGAATGACACGAAAAATCTCAAATATATTCGCGGCATTTGTATGTATTCGTGGATTAGTGTCGCTTTATTGCAAGTCTATCATTAAAATAAAAAATTAGCAATCGTAGATGACGAGTGCTAAAGAAAGACTTAATTTAAAGAGTTATTCAATTATCTCAACTTCCGCCGGGATTTTGGAAATAGTCACCAAGCCGGATTTTATAAATATAAAGAAAACTAATTTTAAGGCCAAAATCCAGAATATGTTGAGAAGCGATCCTAGGGGAATGAGGGTTAGAAAAAGAATCAGTGCCAGAAAAAGAGGCAGAAAAGAGATGTTTCCCGAGCTGACATTATCTTTTTGGAAAAAAGCGGTCAGTCTTCGGTTAAGCATTTCTGAAAAAATATCTCCCATCCGCTCCTCTCCGGACAGGTCTTTTCCGACCATTTGAGAAAGCTGTTTGCGACTCTCTTCAAGCATTATCATTTCATTGGCTTTTAAGATTTCGGAGTTAGTGCTTTCAAGCTTTTCCAATGTTTCTTTTTTTATTTCCTCTTTTTGTTTTTCGGTAGCAGAATCTCCCAATTGATTGCTTATGGCCTCCTCAATCAAGCTGTTTTTTGACAGATCTCCGTTGAAATCCTTCATTTGCTCCTTTTGAATCTGAAGAAGAAATTGATCAACCGAAATGTCTTCATTGGATATGCTTTTAAATTCAGGATAAACATATCCCAAAACTTGGGAAGTGATTTTCCCCATTATTTGGCTGTTTTTTGAAAAAGGAATTATTTCCTGGACTTCCCTTTCATAAACTGAAAAATAGTAATGGCTTGAAATGGCAATCGCGATTGCCAGAATCAGAAATCTCTTCCCAGCAGTTATACTTTTTCCGGCATTCACTTTTATGTTTAATTTGAGATCTTTTTTTATCTCCCATATTCCTACAATGGATATGAAAAAACTCAAAAAGATTATAAGAGCGTGCCAAAAGGTAAAAACAAAAAACAAGCTTAAAAGAAAACAAAAAAGCGTCGCCGTGATTAAAATATATTTTTCCTCAATCAGAATGATGCTTAAATACCAAACTAGGAAAAAAACCGACGCCCAAATTATCGGCAAAACCCAGTCGCTTGCTCCGGGAATGGCAATCACATCATTCACCGCCTTCCAGCTGAAAAAAGAAAAAATAACCAACAAAGAAAGCAGAATCATTTTTATTATTTGTTTTTTCATTTTTGTTTGCACTCTTATTTTAACACAAACCGTCCTCTATTAACAAAAAGCGGAGAATTGTTTCCCCGCTCTTTGAAGTTATTTACTTTTTATCTTCGTCTTTCTTCTCGTCTTTTTTCTCATCCTTCTCAACTTCCGCATCTTTGACTTCTCCATCCTTAGCCGAGGCTTCTGACTGGCTAGCGCCCTGTCCTTCTTTTGCTTGCTCGCCCTGTGCAGCTTGCTCGCCTGCCGAAGAGGCAGACTTGTCCGCCGAAGAGGCGGAGTAGAGTTCCTGTCCGATCTTTTGCGCGGCTTCCGAAAGTTCTTGAGTAGCCTTTTTGATTGATTCTATATCATCTCCGTCCTTCACTTTCTTGAGCGCTTCAATTTTTTCTTCTACCGGCTTTTTCTTATCAGCGGAAATTTTTTCTCCCGCATCCCTCAAAGCTTTTTCAGTAGTGTAAACCAAAGTATCCGCCATATTTTTTGTCTCAACTGCTTCTTTCTTTTTCTTATCTTCTTCAGCATGAATTTCCGCATCTTTCTTCATCTTTTCAATTTCTTCTTTGGAAAGTCCGCTGGAGGCTTCAATGCGGATTGATTGCGATTTGCCGGTAGCCTTGTCTTTGGCGGTAACATTCAAAATTCCGTTCGCGTCTATGTCAAAAGTGACTTCAATTTGAGGAATTCCTCTTGGTGATGGCGGAATGCCGTCAAGAATAAACCTCCCCAAGGTCTTATTATCTGCCGCCATTTCACGTTCCCCCTGAAGCACATGAATTTCCACGCTCGGCTGGTTATCGGCAGCGGTGGAAAATACTTGCGATTTGGAAGTCGGAATCGTTGTGTTTCGGGAAATAAGAGGCGTGGAAATTCCACCCAAAGTTTCAATTCCGAAAGTCAAAGGAGTGACATCCAAAAGCAAAACGTCTTTTACTGATCCTTCCAAAACTCCTCCTTGAATTGCGGCTCCAACAGCCACTACCTCGTCAGGATTCACTGATGCATTGGGTTTTTTTCCGAAAAATTTTTCAACAGTCTGGATAACCAAAGGCATTCTGGTCATTCCTCCAACCATTACTATTTCATTTATGTCTTTGGCTTCCAGTTTTGCGTCTGAAAGAGCTTTTTTCATCGGCTCAAGAGTTTTTTCAACCAAATCTCCAACCAGATCTTCAAGCTTAGCTCTTGTCATTTTCAACACCAAGTGCTTTGGTCCGTTTGCATCGCTGGTGATGAATGGCTGGTTTATTTCACTTTCCACGGCAGTGGAAAGTTCAATCTTGGCTTTTTCTGCCGCTTCCTTGATTCTCTGAAGCGCCAAAGGATCTTTTCCAAGATCTATTCCTTCCTGTTTTTTGAATTCGTCAATTATCCAAGTGATTATCCTTTGATCAAAATCATCTCCTCCAAGATGCGTATCTCCGTTGGTGGATTTTACTTCAACCGTATCTTCCGAAACTTCAAGAATAGAAATGTCATAAGTTCCTCCTCCAAGGTCATATACGGCTATTTTTTCATCCTTTTTCTTGTCAAAACCATATGCCAATGCGGCTGCAGTCGGCTCGTTGATTATTCTTTTGACATTGAGTCCTGCAATTTCACCAGCTTCTTTGGTCGCTTTTCTCTGGGAATCGTCAAAATATGCCGGAACGGTAATCACCGCTTCAGTTATTTTTTCTCCAAGCTTGTCTTCCGCATCTTGTTTTAATTTCTGAAGAATCATCGCGGAAATTTCCTGCGGAGTATAATCTTTTCCGGCCATCTCAATCAAAACCCCTCCGTTTGATTTTTTGATCTTATAAGGCATCAGCTTCAAATCTCTTTGAACTTCCGGATCGTCAAAACTTCTTCCGATAAGCCTCTTTATGGAAAACAAAGTATTTCCCGGATTGGTGACAGCTTGGCGTTTTGCCAAAAGTCCGACCAGCCTTTCATTGCTTTTTGACATCGCAACCATTGAAGGAGTTGTTCTGGCTCCTTCTTTATTTTCCACTATTTCCGGCTTTCCTCCGATTACCACTGCCATCGCGGAGTTCGTAGTTCCCAGATCAATTCCTAATATTTTTGACATATTTTTCAATTATCAATGATCAATT
The DNA here is from genome assembly GCA_964440305.1 of uncultured Bdellovibrionales bacterium. Lineage (GTDB taxonomy): Bacteria > Patescibacteriota > Minisyncoccia > Moranbacterales > JAKLHP01 > CAYTRS01. The sequence goes on along the minus strand of CAYTRS010000021.1, from coordinate 1,653 downwards.
TACAGTTTACAATGAATTTTCAGTTTTCAATTTTTAAGTTAATTGAAAAAATTAAATCATTGTAAATTTAATGTAAATTGAAAATTGTAAATTTAATAATTTATATTTTTTAATTATATTAACAAACTATTACTTTTGTTGCTCTAATTATCCTTTCTCCTATTTTATATCCCTTCTGCGCCACTTTTGCGATCTTTGTTCCTTTTCCGGAAATTGCTTCATGAAAATTCGGATCAAACTTGTCACCGGCTTTTGCCTTTATTTCTTCTACTGCGAAATTCTGAAGCACTCCTTCGAGCTGTCTTTGAATGTGCATTATTCCGAGAACCCATGGGCTTTTCTTTTGATCTTCCGGAATATGCTCCGTTGAAATGCAGAAATTATCCAAAATCGGCAAAATTTCCATCGCGCAACTTTCTGTTACAAATTTCTGATGATCATTTCTTATTTCATCCTGGCGCTTGCGATAATTTTCAAAATCCGCTTGGCATCTTTTCCATCCATCAAGAGATTCTTTTAGTTTCAAATATTCTTTAACCTTAATAAGCGCTTCTCTTTTATCTTTTTCAAAGCCTTCCGATTCAAGTTTTTCAATCGCTTTGTCAATTTCCAACCACTCAAAGGATTCATGCTCATTGCTCAGCTTCAGTTCTCCGCATTGATAATAAGCCAGAAATCGCAAACCCTTTCCATGAATAGGAATATTTTCATCTTTTTGGTAATCTTTTTCAAAATCAAAAACATTAACAATCGGTCCTATTTTAACTTCAATTCCAAGCTCTTCTTTTATTTCTCTTTCTAAAGAATCTTCTATATTTTCGCCATCTTCAATCCGCCCCCCAGGAAGATCAAATTTTCCCGGAGCGGTGCGATCGCTGTCAGAACGCTTCAATATCAAAACTTTTCCATCTTCACTCAAAATAACAGCCTTAACGGTAAGTTCAAAAAGTTTTTTTGAAATTTCCCCTTCGTTGCTTTCTTGATCCATAATTTATATTACATTTATAAACATTATTAGTACCGTTGAGGAACTTAATATCTTTTTCATATATTCCAACAGTGATTTATTTTTGGCGTATTTCATTCTTTTCGGACCAATAAGCGCCAAAATGGCTTTTTCTCCGCTTTTAGTTTTGTACGGAGAAACCATCATTGAACATCCGGAGATTTCATCAATCGGGTTTTCTTTTCCGATAAAAATCTTGGTTTCGCCTCCCTTAAGCTTTTCCGACAGAACATCAAATTTCTCGTCAATATAGTCCAAAACTTCCGCCAGCCGACAAACCTCGTCCATTTCCTTGAATTCCGGCTGTTCCAAAAGCTCGCTCATCCCGAATTCATAAAACTCGTCTTTTTTCATTATTCCGCTTATTGCCAGGCTTCCGCTCAAATGAGACAAAAGTTTGGTAGTTGTTTTCATAAGCCGAGTGTTTTTGGCTTTCATCTTAAGGAGCTCTCTTTGCATTTTTTCCTGCTCCTTTTGCGAAAGCTCCGACCTTTTCATTATTTTCTCCACGAAATAGCGATATCCCTTGTCAGTCGGTATGCGTCCGGAGCTGATGTGGGGCTGGTGCAGATAACCTTCTTTTTCAAGCGTTACCATATCATTGCGGATAGTCGCGGAACTGGTTCCGGGAAGATATTTTTTTGCCA
>CAYTRS010000020.1:0-11184 GCA_964440305.1 uncultured Bdellovibrionales bacterium | reverse complement strand
ATTTTTCTAAAATATGTACGATGGCAAAAATTACTAACAACGAAATAATCAAAGGCGAAAATGGAAAAATGAACAATGATTGACATCCACCCCACAAGCAGATCAATCCTATGATACCGAATGCATAGAAGTTTGTCCAAGTACTGTCAAAATCTGCGTATATCCATCTGCTTTCAGGATCCATTTGTATGTAATTTAAGATAAAGAAAATAGAAAAACTAACAAAAAGTAATATAATGTAAAGAATTATGGTGAAGCTAATTTTAGTACGCAATTCTGTTTTATTTGAAGGCTGTAATTGTTCAGCATTGTCTGCTTGATTAATTTTGGGATCATACTCAAAAAGTTGATTTTTATTATTTTTCATAATTTATTTTTTTATTTGTCTATTACTTAAACTGATGATATTCTAAAATTAGGATTTCTGATTGAAATATAGCATAAAATGGGCGTTTTTCATAGAACAGCATTAAAGGGACTGAGTCCCTCTAGAGGGGCTTAGTCCCTGATTCTCTCATGTCGAAATCTTATGAAACAAATAGAAAATCTAAAAGTAGCACTGGTTCATGATTTTTTGGTCCAATTTGGCGGGGCGGAGAGGGCTTTGGAGACGCTTTGCGAGATGTTTCCAAAGGCGCCGGTTTATACTCTTCTTTATGACAAGGAAAAGATGAAGGGAAAGTTTGAGAATAAGGAAATCAGGACTTCATTTTTGCAAAAGTTTCCCCGGTTTTTGCGCAAGCGCTATCAATATCTTTTGCCCTTTTTTCCGGTGGCGGTTGAAACTTTTGATTTGCGAGATTTTGACTTGGTAATATCAAGCAGTTCCGCTTGGGGAAAGGGGATTGTGACGAAGCTTAACACGATTCACATTGCCTATATTCATTCTCCGATGCGGTTTGTCTGGGACTGGAATGAAAAATATTTAAGCGAAGACAGGAAGGAAAAATTCAAATTCTTAGTGCGTCCTTTTCTCAGCTACCTTCGCATTTGGGACAAAATGGCTTCTGAAAGGCCGGACTTCCTTATTGCCAATTCAAAATATACGCAAAGCCGTATCAATAAGTATTATCGCAGAAATAGTACGATAATTTATCCGCCGGCAGCTTGTATGAATTATGAATCAGGAATTATGAATTATGGAAGCAAGGAAAAATATTTTTTGATTGTTTCGCGCTTATCTCCCTATAAGAAGGTGGAACTGGCGGTTCGGACTTTCAATAAGCTGGAACTTCCCCTAATTGTCATCGGAGAAGGTAAGCAAGTAAATTATTTGCGGAAAATTTCCAAGAAAAACATCAAGTTTCTAGGCTGGAAAAGCGACGAAGAAACGGCAAAATATTATTCCGGCACCCGAGCATTTATTTTTCCCGGGGAAGATGATTTCGGAATAACAATGGTTGAAGCGATGAGTCATGGCGTTCCGGTTATCGCTTACCGGAAGGGCGGAGCAATAGAAATTGTTGAAGAGGGAAAAACCGGTGAATTTTTTGATTTTCAAACTCCCGAAAATTTGGCAGATGGGATAAGAAGATTTATGAATAATGAAAGCAATTATGACAGGGAATATATAAAGAGCAGGGCTAGGTTGTATTCAAAAGAAATGTTCAAAAATCAACTAATTCAGTTTATTGAAAAGCATATTTGAGTAAGATAAATCCAAATTTCCAATGACAAATGACAAATCAATATCAAATGATTAAATTTCAAATATTTGGATTTTGAGCTTTGAAATTGACTAGAAATTTGACATTTGAACTTCGAAATTCTTTAAATATGTTTCTCGGCAATGAAAAATCAGTAAAATTAATAAACAATATTCTTGAGAGAAAAAGTTTTTCCCAGGCCTATCTTTTTTATGGACCGGAAAATGTAGGGAAATTCACTTTGGCGAAAAAATTTGCAGAGAGCCTTATTTTGGAAAAAAATTCACTAAGCGAAACCGGCGGAAAGACATTGCTGGATCTCATTTGCGTATCTCCGAGAACCGAGGAGAAGAAGGGAATAATCAAAGAAAAGGAGATATCCGTAGAACAGATCAGGGAAGCCCAAGAAACACTGGCGCTTTTTCCGATTTCCGGGAAATTCAAAGTGCTGATAATTGAAAATGCTTCCAAGATGAGCGCTTCTTCCCAAAATGCGCTTTTGAAATCCTTGGAGGAACCGAATCCCACTTCGATAATTATTTTGGTTGCCCATGAATTTTCAAAAATACTCCCCACGATAAAATCCCGCTGCCAGAAAATCAAGTTTTTCTTGGCTAAGTTTGAAGAAATAGAAAGGCATTCCGTCAAAAGCGGAGCTGGCAATCCGGAAGAAATCGCGTTATTTTCTTTGGGAAGGCCGGGACTGGCCTTTGATATTATCGGCAAAAAAGAAGAGCTGGAAGAGAAAAGGGAAAATATCAAACAGTTCAGGAACATTTTCGGAATGAATATCTCGGAAAAATTTTCAATTGCCGAGGAAATGTCCAAAAACGTGCCACAGGCGCTGAAAAAAATGGAACTGTGGATTTGGATTATTCATCAAAGCCTGGCTCGCGAAAAATACTCAAAAATTGACAATTTCAGGATTATCGAGAGAATTAAAAAAAGTGCAGAAACGCTTAAAAATACCAATACTAACGCAAGACTAGTGTTGGAAAATCTATTGTTAAATTTGTGACATGAGACAAGCGACATGGATTATAATAAATCCGCGTTGTATGTCACATGTTGCGTGTCTTTGTTGCTGTGTTTAGAAAGAAAAAAATATTATCCAGGGAGGAAATGTATAGGAGAAGCAGGGAGGGAAATAAGACCTTGTTGAGGTTTGTTTTTTATTTCCTTTCGATTCTATTTGTCGGAGTAAGTATTTATATTTTTCTTTTTTCCCCATTTACGGAAATCGGAAAAGTTCAAATATCCGGAATTGAAGAGCTTGACTATGAAAGCGTCTTGAGCGAGGCGAACTCTTACGCAGAAGGAAAATATTTCAACTTTATTCCCCGGAATAATTTTTTTCTGCTCGTTGAAGAAGGAATTTCCGCTCATCTTAAGGAAAAATTCAAGAAGATAAGCTCGGTCAAGCTTGTTAAGTTTTTTCCAAATAAGGTAATCGCTGAAATTTCAGAGCATAAATCCCTGATTGTCTTGTGCTCAGGCGGGCCTTGCCACATTATTGATGAAAAGGGCTACGCCTATATGGGGACCAGTCTGGATTCGAGAGAGGTTCTGGAAAACAACCTGGTGCAGGTAATTGACGGAAGCGCTAAGCCTGTGGAAACGGGAAAAAAAGTGATGAATGAAGAATATGTTGTTTTTCTATCTAATATAAAAGATAAGCTGGGAAAAGGGCTGAATCTTGAAATTTTAAGCGAATATCGCACCAGATCATTGGTGGCGGAAGAAGTGGAAATAAAAACCATAGGAGGCTGGAATATTTATTTAAGCAGTAAAATCCCACTTGAAAAATCAGCAAGAATGATGAAAACTTTTTTGGAAAAAGAAGAAGTTCCCGGCCTTCTGGACAAGCTGGAATATGTTGATTTGCGCATTGAAGACAAGGTTTTTTACCGAATTAAAAATAGCGAGCAAGAAACAGATAATGAGAAGCATTAAGATATTCTTATTTGCCAATTATTTTTCGCTAAATCTTGGTCATTGAATATAATATATGAATATTGAATTCCCGACCCTGGCAAAAGGCTCTTTATTTTTGAGCCATTCATAGCTTTTGTCGCCGGGATTTTTTTGTTTATAGATGCTTTCTTGCAAGAATCCGGCGGAAATAGCGTACCATCCCGGCTCTGGAACATTATCTGCGTGCCAGGGAATAAAATTTTCCCCGAAATAATAATTTGGATTTGATCCTCCGAAATAATCAATGTGGATTTTACCTATTTTGTTTATTGTCACAGTTTGATTGTATTCATCTACCCAATTTTTTAGCCTTTTAAGATCCTGTCCCCAATCGGTATTGGAATCGGTGACGTATTTATATCCGTTTTTCGGACCTCCAGCTGCCTCATTGAAATAGGAAATATAGCTTGGGAAGGAAACAATCGGTTCCAGAACAATCCACGCCAATAGGACCAAAACAGATACTGAAAATCCTTTACCTATTTTTCCATGCTGATTATTCCTGAGGAAATCGAACATTTTCTTGGCTACAAGAAAATAGACGAAGGGGAGAATTGGAAACAAATGGCGAAAACCGATGTTTAGATTTCCGGTTACGCTCAAATAGCTGTAGATAAAAATGAAAATCAGCATGGACCATTGCACCACTCCCTTTTCCAAATATTCCCTCAGTATTTTCCAAGAACCCTTGATAATATTTTCTTGCGTGGCAAATATTTTTTTCACTGCAGTTGCAATCGCATAAATTGAAGTGAAAAGCAGGATAACCAGAAAGGGAAGCGTTTCCTTTAGCAGAAATACCACCGGAAAATAGGCAGGGGACGCATGATTGGAAACTTCGCCCATAAAATAATAGGTATTTCCTCCAGTCACGCGCACGAAAACCATAAAAACTCCCAGGAAATATTCCGCCAAATATTTTACGACCGGCATGGTGCTCATCTGGATTACTATTGCTTTCGCAATTTTTCCCGATCCCTGTTCTCCAAATACCGTTTTGGCAACATCCTGTATTTTTTCCGGAGGCATATTGAATGTGTTGTAGAAATAAAGCACCCAAATCAGCACAAAGCATACGCTGACAATAACTACATATTTTCCGGCATATTCCCAGAATATCGCCCATTTGAATTTGAGATCGCTTCTGGTGTCAAAACTCGGCTTTGTTTTTGCCAAAGAATACAAGAAAATTACCATTCCAAATATCGGAAAAAGAAGAACGGCGGAAAATTTGGCAAGTTCCGCCAATCCCAGGAAAATTCCGGCAATAACAACATTTTTCCAATTTGGATTTTTCAGGAATTTGATGAAGAAATAAAAAGCGATGAAAATGAAGGCGGCGATGCCAATGTCGGTGGTTACGTAATGATTATGTCCCAAGATATTCGGATCAGCGGCGTATAAAACCAGGGCGAAAAGTCCGGCTAATGTTCCGGAAACTTCTTTTGTCCATTTGTAGATGAAAAATCCCAAAAGCAGCGCAACCAGAATAATAGGGAAGCGCGACCAAAAAGTTACAAGCTCGGCATTATTCGAATGAATAAACTTGTTTCCCAAAGTCCATTGCTCATTTATCCCATTGGTCCAGGCGTAATCATCAGTGGGAAAATTCAAATTCATAAAAAGCAAAGGAAAGCCGGCCAAGTCCTTGAGAAGGGGAGGATGTTCCGGATTGAGGCGCATGTCGTTGTATTTGACATAGGTATATCCCGAGGGAATGTGTGCCTGCTCGTCCATCGTGGTTGATTCTTGCCAGGAAACAACCATTGAAACGGCAAAAACCGCAATAGAAATTAAAATTACTATTAGTGTCGCGTGTTTTTTTATTTTTTCCATGCCTTAAAAATTTTAATTATAAAAATTACTTAATTTCAATTGTTATAAAGTCTGATGGAAATCCGGGGCTTAAGTCTATTTTTTTGACTTCTGCTTGGGGATAAAAATTTTTCACATTATCAATCATGCCCTGGTCATACCTCATAAATACGATTACCATCGGTCTTTTTATGATAGAATTTTCATTCAAAAATTCCAAATTCTTAGCCTTTCGGTAAGTCAGGAATTTTATGGGTTGGGCGCTTACCGGAAGCCCGTCTTCCATTGTTTTTCCTCCGGCATTCGGCAGGACATATTTGTGGACATCGTCAGGCAAGCTATTGAGATAAATCGCCATATTTTTGAAATTTTCATTGAATTGCCCATGCTGTTCGGGCCTGTTTGCGAAAAAAACGAAATATTTAGCGGTATTAAATGAGGCAATTATAATGAAACATAAAAAAATAAGCGACCAAACAGAAACCTTGGTCAAATATCCGAATTTTTCCGATTTTCCTAGAACCCAAAGAAAAGGGATGGCGGCAATGATGTGGACTACGGGAATTGTGCCAATGGAACGGAGCGCGTGCGGATTTCCTTCGGCGGTCAGAAACTCCGGCGCCAAAAGCGCAAAAAACCAAGCAAGGATGAATGCGAAAATATAAAGCTTTTCATCCAAAATGCCATGGCGGACTCGAAGGATTAGAAGTTCCAGTGTCTTATATATAATATAAACTATCCCGGCAAGGAAAGCGATTCCGGTAATCGGATCCAAGATCGGATAAGGAGGATAATTATGCCGCCAATTCTGGTCTCCCCAGAAATTATACTTTGCAATGCTTAATCCAAAACTTTTTCCGAGCGTTCCCCACAGATTTCCCTTGTTGACTTCCGGAGATAAAACCGAGATCGAGTTTGAACGGGAACTGAAATGTTCCGGGTACTTTACGAAGTCATAGATCATCGGAGAAGCGGTTATCAGGAAAAAAGCAAAAAATACCAAAGCATGCTTCCAATATCCTTGAAATACTCTTCTTTTGGAGATCAGCAAAACGATGAAAAGAGCAAAGAGGACCGCCGGAGCGACTCGAAAGGCGATATAGGTGTGCATTCCGATTCCAAAAAAGAGACCAGCCAAAGCGAACGGGTAAAATTTTCCGTTTCGGATCCCTTTGAAAATAAAATAAAAAGTGAAGGTTAGAACGAAAGGAAGCATTATGGCGCGAAAGGAAATGCGGGAAAAATTTATCGCCCAGAAAGAAAAAGCACTGAGAAATGCGGAAATAAGCCCAGCACGGTTACTTTTAAAAAGTTCTTTGGCAAGAAGAAAGATTCCCAAAACCGTAAGCGTGCCGAAGACAATAGACCAGATTTTTAAGGCTAAAATATTAACCCCAAAAATCTTGAAAGAAAGGGCAACAAGGTTCATAAAAAGCCCCTCGCGTCCGTAATTGTTAGTGTAGAAAATTTTATATTCTCCGGTTTCGTTGGCGTTAATCGCGTCGGTAGCATTTACGGTTTCATCCGGATAAACTCCTGCCGGGATGGAATCAATTTTATAAAATCGCAAAAAGAAAGCTGCCGCGACAATCAGGATCAGCAGAAAAAAATGAAATAATTTTTTGTATTTGTTTTCCATAAAAAAATTGAATTCAAAAACCTGATTATTTCTAAATATATTATAATAGATAATCAGGTTGTCCACAATATTTTTTTGGTAAATTTGTGGTATAATAACTCTATTAAGCAATATAAGGTCTTGGCAATGATGGAAGATAATATTATTCCCGGTGAAAATAAGGAAGAGGTAGAGAAATTAATAAAGAAAAATATTAAACTGGTCGAAAAAGGAACGGAAGCAATTGAAAATATATATAAGGAAAGCGCAAATAAAACCAATAAAGAATTTTTGAAGGAATTTGTAAGAAATGAAGAAGGTGGAGGAAACTATCTGGCGTTGGCTAGAAAGGAGAAGGAGCTAAAAGAGAATCCCCCTGAAATTATTAAGGATTATAAAGTAGGCAAGGAATATAAGACTAAGGCGGGAAGAAAGTTTAAAATTATTGATTTTATTCCCGGAGGAGCATCGGTTCAGCTTGAAGGAAGCACGATTTACAACGAATTGGATTGGGATCAATTTAAAGATATGGCAGGAAATTCTGAAAGGAAGAAGGAAAAAAGAATGCTGAAAAATAATTTTGAGGAAAAACCTCAAAAAAAACCGCAAGAAAAAAGAAAAAATATGAGAAAAAAATATAAGGAGCTTGGATCAATAAATGATTTTGTCAATGACAAAGGAATTGAAATTTCAGAGGCTCCAGCTTCAGAACCCTCTGTTTCAGATGCTACCGTTCCAGAAGCTGAAAAAGACTATCCAGAGGAAATAGTTGCAGAGAAGGCGACGAAAGAGAAAAAAAATATCCTTTCAAATGAATCTTATGCTGAAAAGTTAAAGCGAGGAAAGCTTAAACGAATAGAAAATGAAAAAGACCGAATATCAGCGGGGAAAACAGACATAGAATCCTATCTGATTGATATAGAAAAATATATCAAAGATAACAGGAAGAAGTGGGAAAAACTGAGCGATACGGAAAAGAAAAAAATAGTTGATGAAATAAAAAACGGTAACGAGGAGATACTTGGAAATTATTGGGGGAGGGTCAAGCTGGATGAGGAAAAAAAATCAGTTGAAAATTTTAAAAGGAAAAAATCCGAAAAGATTGACAGGCACGGAGAAAAAAAAGAAATTGAAGAATATCTGATAAATATTGGCGACTATATTAAAAATAATGAAATCAGATGGAATGAACTAGGCAAGGAAGAGAGAAAAAAAATCACGGAAAAAATAAGAAATGCCAATGAAGAAATCTTTAATAAATATATGGGCGGAAGCGGAAAAAAGATCGAGGAAGGGATGCCTGAAGAGAAAAAATCCGGAAATAAAATAAGAAAAATTAACAGGATTAGAGTTGCAGAAAAATCTGAAGGAGAGGAAAGAGAATTTTCTCCTAAGCGTCCGTATTTGGAAGAAGAATGGGAGGATGCAAAAGAAGAAATGGGAAAAGGCGAAATTGTAGGCAAAAATGGGAAAAAAATAAGCAAGGAGAAAATATTGGAGGAAGAGATGACGGAGTCTGCGGAAAAATCTCCGGAAACCATTCCTGAAAATCTCGAATTGCCGGCAGTGTCTGAAAAGGGAAAAAATATTGCCGAAATGCCGGAAATGACTGTTGAAGCGAATGATAAGATTATGAAAGAATCCGAGCGCCTTCGAAAAGAGCTGGATGAAGCGAGAAATGATTACGCCGCGGCGGACTATAAAATTAAAGGAACCATTTCTAATCTTAAGAGATTTTTCGGTAAATTTTTGAAAACCGATCAGGAAAGTCTTCCCGACCTTAACGATTTAAGGGAGAGGCATAAAAATAAGGCCCAGGAACTTCTCAAGGCAGAGCTTGGCAGAATGAAAACGATGAAGGATTTCAATCCGGAAAAAGTTGCGGAATTGATTTTAGAACTGAATTTGGATGAAAATATAAAATTATGGGAGGCGAGAACAAATGCCAGAATCGGGGATTTCGGAGAAAAAGGCGCAGAAATTATGGAAAAGGGAGCGAAGTTTATAAACTGGTATCGCAAACTTGACTGGAGAGCGAAAATTGCCGTTTCATCCTTATTTTTAGGGGCTGGAGCAGGAGCGGTGTTTGCGGGTTCGGCAGGGACGGTTAGCGCAATTGCGGCTCTTGGAGTGGGTAGAAAATTTTTGGGAGGAATAGCTGTAGGAATGGGAGTTAAAACCGGAATGGAGGCAAAATACAGGATGAAGGAGGAAAAAGCGGCAAAAGAAAAAACTAAAAATATTTTGGAAGATCTGGAAGTTGCCCATAATACCCCTGAAGAAAAATACGATTTTTTGATGTCAAAACTTTCTCAAGAAACAGAAGAATACGGCCAAAAATTGGAAGAAGAGAAATTGCAATATTTCAGAAGGACATTTTTGGGATGGGTAGCCGGCATTGGAGCAGGGTTTGTCCTTCCAGAAATGTCTAAATGGGGGCTGGAAAATTCTGAAAAAATTGTTGAAAATATTTCTAATTTCAAAATAGGAGAGACTCTGCACAATGTTTTCCATGCGTCAGACCATTTCAAAGATTCTGATTATTTTGCGGGGAGCGGGAAAAGCGAAGGAGGTTATTACACGGGGATAAATCCAAAAGGACAGGAACTTTGGGAAAAATATTCAAGCAACAATTATCCGTCTAACAAATTGGATAATAATTGGCCTCAAGAGAACATGTCTCAGGAATCAGAATTAAGCGTTGACAAGGAAACTCCAAGAGTTTCGGAAGCTTCAAAACCTTCAGCGCCTTCAAAATCTCCAGAGCCCCAGTTGTTCCAAGAATCGGTTGAATCCCAAGAGACTTCAGAGCCTAAACAAACTGGAGAAGCGCAAGAGGTTTCTCAAAAAGCGGCAGAAAGCGCTTCTGAAAGAACCTCCGAAACCTTAACTGTAGAGAAAGGAAGCAGTTTGGAAAAGACAATCATAGACCATTTCAAGGCTCATCCGGAAATGGAAAAGCAGTATGAAGATATGTTTGGCGGAAGGGATTTTGATCTGGGTCAAATTGCTCACCGCTTGGCTCTGGATTACGCCGCAGAACATCGTGAAGAATTTCCGAACGGCTTGGAACACCACATTATCCAGCCTGGGGAACAAATAGAAATCAATCCGCATGCAATGCAAATTTCCGGTATCCATCATGCAGGGGAAGACATCGATTCTGCTAGCCAAGCTGTTGCAGAATCGCCAAAAGCGGCCAATGAAAACATTGAAGAAAATGCTACTCCGGAAAAAGAACCCGCTGTTTCAGAAAATGAAAATATTGCTCCAAAGACAGCCGTGCCGGATGTTGGAGAGAATGTGGAAAGTGGAAATGAAAAAGTTCCGGAAAATCTGGATTCGGTTTTGGCAGACTCCAAGCTTCTTTTTCCCCAAATGGCGGGAATGGCAGGCGTAGTTTCCCTTAAAGGAGCAGCAGAAATGGCCAGAAAGGAGATTTCTTCCGGCAACCTTGAGATATGGAGAAAGTTGAAAGACAAAACTTTTTCCGAAGCCAAGAAAAATAAATATGTGAAAAATAATCTTGCGAAATTCGCCAAGAGAGCCTTTGAAATATTAGGCAAGAGAGCCAAGCCCAAGAGGGGTGAGAATATAAGCAAATGGACGGGAAGAATCGCGGAGCTTGCCGTAAAAAAATAATTTTATAAAAAATAATTTAAAAAATTTATGGATCAACAAGGACAAGTTCAAAAAACATTGCTGGATGAGCTAGGGTTGGAAAATTTGCCCCAGGAAAAGAAAGATCAGTTGCTTATTAAGATGACGGAAGCACTTTTGAAAAGGATTTTTATTGAAACAATGGAGAAATTGGATGAAAAGGGAAGAGGAGAGTATGATAAGTTAGTAGAGGAAAAAGCGGATCCGCAGAAAATGGAGGAATTTTTGGCGTCTCGGATAGGCGGATATGAAGAAATGGTGAAAAAAGTCATTGAAGAATTTAAGGAGGAAATGAAGAAAAACCTATTAACAAAATAAAAAGAGAAAAGTCAAGAGTAAAAAATAAGGAAATACTGCCTTTTAAATTTTACTTTTGATTTTTAACTTTGATAACTATGGACATAAAACCAAACCTAGAGCCGGTTGATGAAAAGGACATGGATATGGAAGGAAAGTTTAAAGCGGAAGGAA
>CAYTRS010000019.1:0-11441 GCA_964440305.1 uncultured Bdellovibrionales bacterium | reverse complement strand
TCAAATCTAATTGGATCATCTGCTTAAATAAGGGATTTTTCAAATTTTCTAATTTCAAGCAGCTATTTCAAAAAATTCCGGATACCAGAAAGTAAATTACTTTCTTGCTTTCTTCCTAAAATTAACAGAATTTTACCCACTTATCCACAGTTAATCCACTAATCCATGGCTATTTTGTCAAAAATGGCTCTTATGGTGTTTTTGCTGGTTCCGATAAGCAGTTGATCTTCGTTAAAAGCATAATCTATGGAAACATCCATTTGTTCATTTAAATTGACATAACGGGTGGATAATTCTTTGTAGGTTCCGCTTTTGAAGGGAATATTTTCTTGAAAAATGCTTTCGTTCAAAAACAAAATATTAAGATCGCTAACAAGCGTGCTCTCGCTTGCCAAAAGGGTGCTTTTTGCCGCCGGTTGGCTCTTCACTTCCATTGCCATTCCCATTCTTGGATTTCCAGAATCTGAATAAAAATAAATGGAAAAACTTTCCCCTAAATTTTTGGCAATGCTTTCATTGAATTGAATTCCTGCTATTTTAAGAAAATCAGCCAGTTTTATCGGATCATTATTTTCATCAGTGGCAATAAATTCCACTGGAACTCCATACTCGCCTTTTTCAACACTAGCTGAAGTTTCCAAAAGAAGCTTGCTCAATGCTTCTTTTTCCAGAATGGAACTTAAACTCAAATAATTCGGCTTATCGGGAGAAAACTTTGATTCTTCCGTTTTAACTTCGGGTTTGCTTTCAATCTGAACTATTTCTTCTGTCTTAACTTCCTCCTCTTTATTTTTATTAAAAAAACTTCCTATAATATTCTGACTGTCTTGGGATATATTCCTTGTCATCCAAAAATAATATCCGCCCCATCCGAAACCGGCTATTATAGCGCAAAAAACCAATACGATAAAAAATTTTTTTATTCCGCTTTTCACCTTGGATTGAGACGCTTCTTCCCCGGCATTGTCTCCTTTGATTGAAATTGCTTCTCCTACTTTTCCTGGGCTTTCTTCAGTGAAAAACGGATTAGTGTAGCTTTTTTCCTTCATTTCTGAAATATTCCTTAGATTAGCGCTTTCTTCCTTCTTGAATGGCTTATTTTCCCCCGAAGAAAAAGGATCATTTATATTATTTTTATCTGTATTTGAAATTGGAAGATTTGAAGGAACGGACGGTTTTGGAGGAATAGGGGAGGTCTGCCGCAAAGCTGATGAGGGCTGAAAAGAGCGGGAAGTCGGTTGAGAAAAATTTGCTTGATATGATTGGTTGATGGGTTTGTGAATGGGAACCGGGGTAGGCGACTGAGGATTATTTCTGGGCGGATAATTAACTTTTGGGGAAAGCGGAGCGGAGACATTGTTAACACTACGCACTTGGACCGGATTGGAAGGCGAGCCAACTTCTGTATTTTTTTTCTGAAAATCCGGCTGATTTTGCGAAGCAATGACAGGCCCGCTTTTATAAATTTTTTCTTGCTGCGGAGCCATTGCGATTTGAGGAGGATTTTTCATATCGCCTTCTAAGGTATGAATCATTTTTTCCGCTTCAAAAGGATCAATGTCAACAGTAGCGCTTGAATTGCTTTTATTTCCTTTTTGAGACCAAAACATTTTTGTTTTTTAAAAAATTATAGAAGCACTTTTTAAGTGCTTCTATTATAACACAACTATATTGAAACAGTAAATATAAACACTTGAATTATAAATTCGAAAAGAATTTAAAGCATTCAATTGTTTTAAGCTCTATTTTTTTATCTTAGCTGCATCCTTGAGTGAAAGATTAATTCTTCCTTGATCATCAATATTCTTTACCTTGACTGGGACGATATCGCCTACTTGGACAATATCTTCAACTCTTTCTACTCTGTAATCAGCTAACTCTGAAATATGGATAAGACCTTCCTGTCCCGGAAGAACCTCGGCAAAAGCCCCAAAATTCATAATTCTGGTGATTTTCCCGTTAAAAAGCTCCCCTGCTTTTATTTCATGGGTAAGGTTTTTTATCCACTCCAGGGCCTTTTGAGCGCTAATTTCATCTACCGAAGTAATAAATACCATTCCATCATCTTCTATATCAATAGATACGCCCGTTTCATCAATAATCTCATTGATTATCTTTCCTCCCGGCCCTATTACATCACGAATTTTCGAAGGATTAATTTTAAGAGTGATAATTCTAGGAGCATAAGGAGACATTTCCGCTCTCGGTTTCGGAATGACAGCGGTTATTTTATCCAATATCTCCATCCTATTTTTATGCGATTGTTTAAGGACAGCTTTCAGCATTTCCAGATTAACCCCTTTGACTTTAACGTCCATCTGAAGTGCGGTTATGCCATTTTCCGTTCCTGCCGCCTTGAAATCCATATCTCCGTAATGGTCCTCTAATCCTTGAATGTCCGTTAAAACCTTGAATTTAGAAAAGCTTTCATCTTTTTCGTCAATAATTATTCCCATTGCGATTCCGCTAACCGGACGTTTGATTGGAACTCCGGCATCCATAAGAGACAGGGAGGATCCGCAAGTTGAAGCCATAGAAGAAGATCCGTTTGAAGAAAGAATTTCGCTTACTACCCTCACCGTGTAAGGAAATTCCTCTTTTCCCGGAATAACAGGATCCAGTGCTCTTTCTGCCAGCGCTCCATGTCCGATTTCACGCCTTCCTGGTCCTCTCATCGGCTTAATCTCTCCGACAGAAAAAGGAGGGAAATTATAATGGTGCATATATCTCTTTTTCACATCCGTTTCTTCCATAGAATCAATCAACTGCTCTTCTCCCGGTGCCGCTAGGGTTGTTACGCTTAATGCCTGGGTCTCGCCTCGTGTAAAAAGCGCACTTCCGTGAGTTCTGGGAAGAACTCCTATCCGACATTCTATGGGTCTGATTTCATCCATTTTTCTGCCATCGGGACGCAAGTCTTTTTCTAAAATATTCCTGTGCACCACTTCATTGGAAAAATCTTCGATTATCATTTCTGCTTCGTCCAGCCGTTCTCCGACTTCTTCAAAAGAAAAATTTTCCTTTATATAAGACTTTATCTTAGCCTTTATGTTATCAATATTTGTATATTTTATTTTCTTGTCTTCCTGTGAATATATCGCTTCTTCAAATTTTTCTTCTTTGAGTATGCTTTCCACTTTTTCCTTAAATTCTGCAGATGGGACAAGCAGGCTGGGATTCTCTTTCTCCTTCCCTACTTCTTTTCGCACTTCTTCCAAAAAATCAACGATTTTCTTGATGCCGTCAAGCCCGAATTCAAAGGCGGAGGCAATTTCATCCTCTGAAACTTCCTTTGCGCCCGCTTCCACCATGTTAATCATCGAGCTTGTCCCGGAGATCACCAAATCCAGCTTGCTTTGTTTTTTTTCTCCATTCACCGGATTAATAATGAAATTTCCGTTTACTTTTCCAATTCTTGCGGCTCCGATGGGTCCTTCCCAAGGAATATCCGAAATGTGAAGGGCGGCAGAAGCGGCAATAATAGACAGTATGTCCGGATCGTTTTCCTGGTCTATGGAAAGCACAGTTACAACAACTTGCACCTCATTTCTCATGTTTTGATTAAAAAGAGGTCTAATTGCCCGATCAACCAATCTCCCAGTTAAAACAGCTTCATCGCTTGGCTTGCCCTCTCTTTTTATAAACCGGCTTCCCTTTATTTTTCCGGCAGCATAAAAACGCTCTTCGTAGTCAACCATAAGAGGAAAGTAGCCTTTTGCCATTCCGGCGGTTTTGCTCATCACCGCAGTAGCCAGCACGACTGTATCGCCATATTTAACCCTTACTGAACCGTTGGCCTGGTTCGCCAAAAGACCGGTTTCTAATTCCAAAGTCCGGCCTCCTAGTTGAAGCGACCATTTTTTAGCTTCCATCAATATTTTGGAGCTTTTGAAGATGGTACCCTAAACACGGCAATGTACTCAAAATATCTTAAGTTCATTGCTGTGCTTTTGGCTTATCACCAGCAAAAGCTTGTTTATAAATTATTAATCTGCTTTATGTTTGATTATACCGCAATAACTTGCCTATGTCAAAGCAATAGAATTTATCGTCCAGAAATAAATATTTTTTATTCTTGTGCTTGATTTAGAGCTTCTTTTCCAAGAGCTTTTCCGATCAAATTATAAATCGTGTCTGTCTTCATTACTGCCACACCACCGGATTTAGAACTTCTATTAATTCCTCTCGCCTTTCATATCATATAAATCAACAGTTAAGATCTTACAATTCTAAATTTTTCACTTCTTTCCATCCATCATTTTCGTCCAAAACCGTTATTTCTTCCCCTAAAATATAAAGGTAGTGGTCAATATAAACCGCTCTCTTAATTGCATTTCCGCTTATCGCTTTTTCCAGCTTGAGTTCATTGTTATCATAAGAAAACACATATCCTCCTTTTGATCCCGGCAAGAAGAAAGCGCTTTTTTGCGGATCAGCAAGAAATGCATGATGAGTATTCAGAATCTCTGACCAATATTCGTCCAAGTTGTATTTTGAAACTTCTTGCGGATTTTGAGGATCCGAAACATCAAAAAGGGAAAGCTTGACGTTAGCATCTTCTTTTCCAATTCCCAAAATAAGGTTTTTGGAAAGCGGATGAAGATAGGATGAATAGCCGGGAATCTTGAGCTCTCCCGATTTTACCGGATTTTTAGGATCTTTCAAGTCGAGAATATAGAAAGGATCGGTTTGGCGGAAAGTCACAAGATATCCCTTGTCGCCAATGAATCTTGCCGAATAAATTTTTTCTTCCAATCCCAGTTCTTTTATTGATCCGACTTCTTTCATCTTCTCATTTAAAATATAGACATCATTGGCGGTAATCGCGCTTCCAGAAGGTCCCATTGTGGTCCATGGCCAATTTTCCCCGACTGTTGTCGCCACCCTTAAATTTTTGTCATATTCATCCAGCGAGAACTGATTAAGAATTTTTCCCGGAACGGTTCCGGAAGCGGTTATTTCCAGGTTTTCAGAAGTCAGCTTTGCAATTTGTGTGATTCCCACCTCTCGCTTTCTTTCTTTGAAATAGGAATCCATTTTGTTCATCATTTCATTTTTGAATTTAAGGCTTTCGTCCTCTGATAATGATCCGTATAAACCATTTAATATTTTCTGAAATTCATTAATTTTTGATTCTTCGCTGATATCATACTCGGAAAGTTTTTTCATTTTTTCCCTGGCCTCTGCCGGAAACATGCCCTTATTTTCATTCATAAAATCACTCCAAAATGAAACCACGTTTCCTTGATAAAAATAAGCTACATAAACCGATTCTCCCGACATATATAAGGTTGAATCTCCATATGATCCCGTAAAGGAGATTGTCTTTTGGACTTCTCCGTTTCGCGGATTGATTTTAACCAGATTATAAATTAATTCTGCAGAAACTATTTCTTGGGGATGATAAATTCTGGCGCACTCAATGGAATATTCGTTCCCCTTTATGGAAAAGGGTTTCAAAGGACAAGGACTGATGCCTCCGGCAGAAGTCTGGCTTATAAAGTAAATATTCCCCTTGTAAAGTCGGGCATCGGAAAAATTAGTGTTGCCTTTAAGCTCAACGTTCCATTTTTCTTGCGGAGATTTAAGATCGGAAATGTCATAGCCGTAAATTTTCTGCCCGGAAAAAATTACTAAAATGTTTTCAACCAGAAGAAGCTTCCCGTTTTTTTCAATTTCCCCTATTTTTTTAAGCTCTTCCGGTGGAAAGGCATCCAAAATCTTAAGCTTATTCTGTTGTAGCACAGGAGGAGTAAGTCCAGTAGCTCTGTCGGAAATATTTGCTTTTTCCATCATTGGCATTGCAAAATAATATTCCTCCGGAGAGAAATAAATCTTTTCTCCGTCCGTTTTCACAATATCCGGTTCGTCAATTCCGGAAACCTGGACGTTCGTCTCGGAATATCTTTGCGGGATTTCTTTGCTTAATCCTTCAGGAGTAGCAACGTTTACTGATTCCTTGGAAGAAAGCGCTTGATCTTCAACTACTGCTCCGCCTCTTCCCCAAAATGAACTAGCAGAAGAGGCTTTGGAGAGATAATTCTTAAAATCTTCCGGAGATTCAAAGGCTTTAAATCCCTTTGCTTCGTAATGGGAAAGCGGATATTTGTCAGAAGTGCTATCAAAGTTTTTCCACTTTCCATTAAACCACTCGGAGAAAAAAACAAAAATAGCCACCAGGACAATCGCTAACAGAGAAAGAATTAAAATGAATTTTTTGTAGTTCATATTAAAAAGTTAAAATATTTATATTACCATTATAGCATAGCATCTTTAACAAAAAAGCACCTTTCAACAAGTGCTTTTTTATTAGACCGACGAGCAACCAAACGCCTTTGAATTTAAAAAAAGTTTAATTTGGTCGGAGTGCTGGGAGTCGAACCCAGACTACATGCTCCCAAAGCACGCGTACTACCGCTATACTACACTCCGTTAATAAAATTGTGACCCCTAGTGCCCGCCTTGTCGGCGGGTCGCCGATGAGGCGAATATTGTTATACTATACCTCGTTACTTTTAAAATAATATACTTTAAGTTTCTTTAAGTCAAAGCAAAAACCGCTTACTGGGCGGTTTTTGCTTTAAAAAGTTTTTATTTTTCTCTTCTCCTAAATCCTGTTCCGGCCGGAATCAAGCGACCAATAATTACGTTTTCTTTGGGACCCCTGAGTCTGTCTTCCCTACCAGTAACCGCAGCATTAATGAGAACCCTAGTAGTTTCCATAAAGGAAGCGGCAGAAAGAAAAGATTCTGTAGAAAGGGCAACCTTGGTTATTCCAGTAAGAGTTTCTTCTCCCTTGGCAAGCTCTCCCTTTTTCTTTTTTGTTTCCGCATTAGCTTCTTCAAAGACATCTTTTTCAACAATATCTCCCGGCAAAAGATAGGAATCTCCCGGATCAATAACCCTTACCCTGCTTAACATCTGGCGAATAATCACTTCGATATGCTTATCGTTTATTCCTTCTCCTTGGGAAGCGTAAATTTCCTGAATTTCTCTTATGATATAGCGATGTACTGCTTCTCTGCCCTCAATTGCATAAAGTTTTTTAAGGTCAATATGCCCTTCATTAAGCACTGTTCCCTTGGCAACAAGATCCCCCTTTGAAATGTGAAGCGTGCTGTCTGCCGGAACCGCATATTCTTTTTCCTCTCTTTTCTTTCCATTTATCTCTATGACAATTTTTGTCGTCTTCCTGCCCTCTCTGATAATATCAACAACTTTTCCGTCCACTTCCGAAACCAAGGCTTCTCCTTTTGGTGATCTAGCTTCAAAAATTTCTTCCACGCGAGGAAGTCCCTGAGTAATGTCTGATCCAGCAACTCCTCCGATATGGAAAGTGCGCATCGTAAGCTGGGTTCCCGGCTCTCCAATGGCTTGCGCCGCAACAATTCCGACAGTTTGACCAAGTTTTACCAGCTCGCTTCTTCCCAAATCTTTCCCATAGCATTTTTGGCAGATTCCGCGCTTGCTTTTACAAGTAACCACACTTCTAATTTTGACTTTTTCTATTCTTGCTTCTTCTATCTTCTTGGCTTCTTCACGAGTTATAATTTTACCTTCTTCAGCAATCACTTTTTTTATCTTGGGATCAATAACGTCTTCTATTGCAATTCTTCCTTCAACTCTGGCAGCAAAACTCGCACCAATCTTATCCGAATCTTCGCGATAAAGATAAGTCCCTTCCTTGTCTTTGCAGTCTTCTTCCTGAATAATCACATCTTGCGCCACATCAACTAAGCGCCGGGTGAGATATCCGGCAACGGCAGTACGAAGAGCCGTGTCCGCCATTCCTTTTCTGGCTCCGTGAGTAGAAATAAAATATTCCAGAACATTAAACCCTTCCTTGAAAGAGCTTCTGACGGGGAGTTCGATAGTTTCTCCAGTCGGTCCGGCTACCAATCCTTTCATTCCGGCCATTTGAACAACTACCGATTCGCTTCCGCGGGCTTTGGAATGAATCATGGAATAAACAACTCCCTCCTTATCAAGAGAACCTTTGACTTCATCGGCTATTTTTTCCTTTACTCCGTTCCAGACTTCAATCACCCTGTTTTTTCTTTCCTCGTCCGTTAAAAGTCCCAAATTATATTGATGCTTTATTACTTCTATATTTTCTTCCGCCTGCCTTATCAAACTCTCTTTGACAGAAGGAACTTTCAAATCATCCATGCCCCAGCTTATTCCGGATTTGGTAATGGTCTTGAATCCAAGTTCTTTTATCTTGTCCAGAAAAATTGCCGTTTTTTCCTGCCCTTCAATTTCCAGCATTTTAGCAACAAAAATTTTAAGTTCTTTTTTGGTGAGCTCTTCGTTAACAAACCTCAGGTGTTCAGGCAGGTTATTATTAAGAATTACCCGCCCGACAGAAGTATCAATAATTTCGGATCCTTGGGATAACTTAACCGCGGCATTAATTTTTACCGCTCCGGTTTGATACGCTAGAACCGCTTCTTCTCCGGAAGAGAAAATTTTTCCTTCTCCTTTTTGGCCTTTCTTAATATGTGTCAGGTAATAGATTCCCAAAACTATGTCTTGAGAAGGCGTAGCAATCGGTTCTCCGGAAGCGGGCTTTAGCAAATTTTTAGCAGAAAGCATGAGTTCCGCGCTTTCAATTCTTGCCTGATCAGTAAGAGGAACATGCACCGCCATCTGGTCTCCGTCAAAGTCTGCGTTGAAGGCTGCGCAAACCATTGGATGCACCTGGATCGCCTTTCCTTCAATAAGAATCGGCTGAAAAGCCTGAATGGAAAGCCGGTGAAGAGTCGGAGCGCGGTTCAGAAGAACATAGTGATGTTCAATAATTTCATCTAGAATTTCATAAGCTTCTTCTGCTTCCGCATCAACCATTCTTCCGGCTGTTCTTACATTATGAGCACTTTCCTTCTCAATAAGCTTATTAATAATAAAAGGCTTGAAAAGTTCCATGGCCATTTTCTTGGGAAGACCGGCTTGATGAAGTTTTAATTGCGGTCCGACAACAATTACACTTCTTCCTGAATAATCCACTCTTTTCCCCAAAAGATTCTGCCTGAATCTTCCCTGCTTTCCCTTAAGAGAATCAGCGAGAGAACGGAGGGCTCTTTTTTGCCCAGTGGAAGCCGCAACAGAAACCTGCCCATGCCGGACGCTATTGTCAAAAAGTGAATCTACTGCCTCCTGCAGCATTCTTTTTTCATTCCGAGTAATAACTTCCGGCGCTCCTAATTCAATAAGTTTTTTAAGCCGATTATTACGATTTATTATTCGACGATAAAGGTCGTTAAGATCGGAAGTTGCAAATCTTCCACCATCCAGCGCCACCATCGGACGGAGATCAGGAGGAACAACAGGAACAATTGTGGGAAGCATCCATTCAAGCCGAAGATTTGCCCGCTTAAAGCCCTGGAATAGTTTAAGACGGTGAAGAACTTTCTTGCGATCAGCAGTTTCTTTTTCTTCTAGTTCTTTTCTCACTTTTTCAATTTCCTTGTCAACATCGATCTTTTCCAAAACCTTTCTAACAGCTTCTGCTCCTATCCCGGCATTGAAAACTTGTCCGAATCTGGTAGCTAGATTGAAATATTCCACTTCAGAAAGAATACGCATAGGCTTAAGGTTTTTCAAATCCTCCTTGATGGATTTGTAAAATTCCAGAAGTTCTTCCATTCCATTTTCGCCCTCTCCCCCTTTTACTTTCATTTCCTTATGCTTGGTTTTATATTCCTGATCAAGCTGGTCCATTGCTTTATTTTTCTCGCTTTCGTCAACACTGGTAACGATGTAAGCAGAAAAGTAAACTACTTTTTCCAAATTCTGAAGAGAAATTCCCAAAGCCAAACTTATTCTTGAAGGAACTCCCCTTAAGAACCATATGTGAGAAACCGGAACGGCAAGCTTGATATGTCCCATCCTTTCGCGCCTTACGATTGAACGGGTCACTTCCACTCCGCATTTGTCGCAGACAATTCCTTTATATCTTATTCTCTTATATTTTCCGCAATAACACTCCCAATCCTTGGAAGGACCGAATATTTTTTCGCAAAAAAGGCCATCTTTTTCATAACGCTGAGTGCGATAATTTATTGTTTCTGGCTTCGTAACTTCTCCGTGTGACCATGCTAAAACCTCATCCGGACTAGCTAGTTTAAGCTTTACACTGTCAAAGTCGCTTACTTTTGTTATATTATTTTCCATATTAATATAAAAGCCTTTTTAAAATTAAAACGGTTAAGTTTATTTTTCTGCTTCATTATGCTCTACGAATCCTTGGATTTCAGGTTTGATAAGTTCCACTCCTAAACACAAGCCCTTAAGTTCATTAATCAAGACATGGAAGGAGGCAGGGATATTCGGACTTTTTATCTTTTCTCCTTTAATAATTGATTCGTATGCCTTTGAACGCCCAAGCACATCGTCTGACTTGATGGTAAGCATTTCCTGAAGAGTATAGGCAGCTCCGTATCCTTCCAGCGCCCAAACTTCCATTTCTCCGAATCTTTGCCCTCCAAATTGGGCTTTTCCTCCAAGAGGTTGCTGTGTAATGAGAGAATAGGGACCGATAGAACGCATATGGATTTTATCTTCAACTAAGTGATTAAGTTTCATCACATACATCACTCCCACCGTGGAAGAATTGTCAAAACAATCTCCGGTTTTTCCGTCAATTAGACTAACTTTCCCATTTTCCGGAAGTCCAGCCGCCTTAAGTTCCCTTTTAATTTCTCCCTCATTTACTCCATCCAAGGAAGGACTGGCTACCTTGTAGCCTAATTTCATTGCCGCCCATCCCAGGTGAGCTTCTAAAATCTGCCCGATATTCATACGGCTTACTACTCCGTGAGGATTGAGAATAACGTCTATTGGCGTTCCGTCGGAAAGATACGGCATGTCTTCTATTGGAGCAATTCGGGATATTACTCCCTTATTTCCATGCCTTCCGGCTAATTTATCTCCCACGGAAATCTTTCTAAGCTGAGCGACAGAAACCTGAATTTGTTTTATTACTCCGGTAGGAAGCTTGTCTCCCTGTACGCGGGAAAGAATTTTTATGTCAACTATTTTTCCATGCTCTCCGTGAGGCAGATAAAGGGAAGAGTCTTTAACATCTCTCGATTTCTCTCCAAAAATAGCGCGTAAAAGCCTTTCTTCCGGAGTTAAATCTCCTTCACCTTTAGGAGTTATTTTTCCAACCAAAATATCACCAGATGAAATTTCCGCACCTATATGGATTATTCCAGTTTCATCCAAATTCTTAAGCCTTTCTTCTCCAATATTTGGAATGTCTCTTGTTACCGTTTCTGCTCCAAGCTTGGTATCACGTACATCGATTGAAAAATCTTCAATGTGAATTGAACTGTAATAATTGTCTCTCAGGAGCCTCTCAGAAATTATGATTGCATCTTCAAAGTTATAACCTTCCCAAGGAATAAAAGCCACCAAAACATTTTGCCCAAGTGCTAATT
>CAYTRS010000018.1:0-11626 GCA_964440305.1 uncultured Bdellovibrionales bacterium | reverse complement strand
GGCAGTCACCAGAATAAGCTTCGGATCAAGTTTTTTTATCTGCTTTGCTGCTTCCAAATCAAGCTTTTCCGGCTGAAAAATGGGCAGCTTGTTCTTGAGGGAAAATTGCTTAACAGGATTAATGTGAACTTCCTGATTTCTTCCCACTTTTTTATCCGGCTGGGTAAAAACTCCGACAATGTTATATTTGTTGTTTAATAGCGTTTCCAGGATTATTGCAGAAAAATCCGAAGTGCCCATAAAAACTATTGGAACTTTTGCGAAATCCTTATTCATAGTAATATAAATTTTCAATTCACAATTTTCAATTTTCAAACAATTTCTAAATTTATAAATGTTTGAAATATTAAATCATTGAAAATTTTTTAGAAATTAGAAATTGTAAAATTTTAATTATTTTTTGTTTCTTTCTATAATTAGTATACCATTAAGGTGGTCTATTTCGTGCTGAAGGAGCCTGGCCATAAGGCCTTCCTCTTTCATTTTACCCTTTTTCCCCAGTGAGTCCAAAAACCTGATTTTTATGCTTTCAGCCCTTTTGATGGGCAGAAAAACCCCTGGAAAACTCAAGCAGCCTTCCTGCTCCAATATTTTCTTGCGGGATATCTGGGTGATTTGCGGATTGATCAGTACTTTGAAATCATCTCCGTCCCTGATTACGCAAAGGCGAAGTGATTCTCCGACTTGGGGTGCTGCCAGTCCGATTCCTTCAGCTTCTGCCTTCAGAGTTTCAATCATTTTTTCGATAAGTCCGGTTATTTTCGGATCAAGGGGATCTTTCACTTTCTTCGCCTTTTGCTCCAGTATTTTGTTGGGATATTTGATTATGGGTAAAACTGACATATTATTCGGGATTATTTTTCTATTAACGAGTTAACGGGTTAATATGTTCGTGTCATTCGCATGCAATTCGCCCGCCTGCAACGCTAAAGCGTAGCTTTTGCGGGCAGGTGGTATTCGTATTGCATTAAGAAATTCCAATCGGATCGCGATCAATTGTCCATCCGCTTCCCAATGTTTTTAATATTTTTTCCAAATTTTTGGGGATTTTATTATCCTTATTTTTCAGCCTAATAACTATTTGATTTATGAATTTTCCCCTTATCTTATTAAGAAGCGGATATTGAGGCTCGGAAATCTTCAAAGAAAAACCGGCAAAATCTCCCTCCTTTATTAAAGTATAAACTTTTTTTGCTTCTTTTTCAACCTTTTTCTGATTTTGATCTTTGAAAATAATTTTTATTATCTGCCAAAATGGGGGATAGCCCAGTGTTTTTCTTTCGGATATTTCACTTTCAAAAAAGGATTCAAAATCAAGCTTGGAAACAGCTTTCATGATATAGTTTTCCGGATTATATGTTTGGATTATGGAAGTTCCGGCGAAAAGACTTTTTGTTCTTCCGGTTCTTCCAATGATTTGAACCAGATTCTGAAAAGCTTTTTCCGAAGTCTTGAAATCAGAAATGCTCAAAAGAGAATCGGCATCAATCACTCCCACCAGTCCCACATTGGGAAAATCCCAGCCTTTGGTGATTATTTGCGTTCCCACAAGAATATCTATTTTGAATTTTCCAAAATCATCAAAAATTATTTCTTCCTCTTTTTTCCCCGACATAGAATCAGCATCAACTCTTTTTACTTTTGCTTTCGGAAAAATTTTTTTCATTTCTTTTTCAATGGCTTGGCTTCCTATTCCAATATTCTTGAAGATGTTTCCCTTGCAATTCGGGCAAGTGATGAAGATGTCGGTCTTATATCCGCAATGAAAACAGCGATAATTTCCTTGCGAGTCATAGACAAGCGCCCGTTCGCACTTTGGGCATTTGAGAGTATTCTTGCAACTTGCGCAAACAGAAAACTTGCTCATTCCGCGCCGGTTAATAAAAAGAATGATCTGCCTTTTGTGTTTCAAGTTATATTCAATTTCTGATTTAAGCTTCTCGCTAATCAGGGCAGGAGACTTTCTTTTCCAATATTCCTTTCGCATATCCACAAGTTCAACTTTTTTCCTGTTGCATGTCGCTTGTCCCGTGTCGCAAATTTGCAAATCTCCTATTTTTAGCAATTCATATTCTCCGTCCAGCGCCTTTTGATATGATTCAACGCTTGGCGTGGCTGAACCAGAAACCATTTTTGCGCCGTGAATTTCTGCGAGCTTTTCAGCAACCTTTCGCGCGTCATATCTTGGATTCATGCTCCATTGCTTGAAAGACATATCTTGTTCTTCATCAACAAATATCGCTCCCAAATTTTTGAATGGAAAGAAAACAGACATTCTGGATCCGATGATAATTTTGGCTTTTCCGGATTTTACTTTTTTCCAATTTTCATAGAGTTCTCCTTTGGATAATTTGCTGTGAACAAGAACCGTTTCATCTTCTGAAAAATATTCTCCATATCTTTCAATGGCTTGAGGAGTGAGGATGAGTTCGGGAAGAAGAATGAGAAATTGCAAATTCTTGTTTTTGGCTTTCAGTTTTTTGATGGCGTTTATGTATATTTCCGTTTTGCCGGAGGAGGAAGGACCGAATAATAGGAATTTCCAATTTCCAATTTCCAATTTCCAATTTTTTGTTATCTTGTCAATTGCTTCTTGCTGTTCTTGGGTTAAATTTATTTTTTTGTCTTTTGAATTTCTTCTTAGTTCTTCGTTCTTAGATCTTCGTTTCTTTACGGTTTTGGGCACGAAAAACTTGAGCACTGTTCCCAGCGGGCAAAAATAATATTCGGAAACAAACTTTGCAAGCTCTATTTGCTTGTCAGTCAAAAGAGCTTCTTCTTCAACTTTTTGGATTTTTTTAAGGGTAATGTTTCCAAATCTTTCAAAGTCTTTGCGATTTTTGAGCGTGATTCCGGAAATGTTCCGGCGGAAAAATTCAATGGAAACCAGCGAACCGGGAGCCACTTCTTTCGGGTTTAAATATGAAAAAAACTGCTGCCTACTCAAGGCAATCCGGGTAATCGGCACAATGTCCACGATCCAATTTTTCGCCTTTTCTTCCATATTTCAATTGTATCAGCCAATCGCACGGCATACAAACAAGGGTTTTGATTTATTGCGGTTTTCGGGATAGAATAAATATGCGATTTTTTGTTGCAAAAAAAGCTCAAAAAGGCTAAAATCAAGCTATGAAAAAGCGAAAAAACGACAAAATTATAATCTATCAAGCCCCGAATGGAGCAATAGAGTTAAGAGGGGATAAAAAAGAGGAAACAATTTGGGCTAGTCTTGATCAGATTGCGGATGTTTTTGAGCGTGATAAATCAGTAATATCACGGCATATAAAAAACATATTTAAGGAAGGGGAATTAAAACGTGATTCAGTTGTTGCATTTTTTGCAACAACTGGTTCTGATGGAAAAACTTATAATGTAGAGTATTTTAATTTAGACGTGATTTTGTCGGTTGGCTATAGAGTAAATTCTAAAAAGGCAACCCAATTTCGTATTTGGGCGACTAAGACTCTCCGCGAGCATATTACCAAGGGATACACTATAAACAGAAAGCGCATAGCGAGAAATTACTCCGAGTTTATGAAAGCGGTGGAGAATGTCCGCGCGCTTCTTCCGACGGGAATGAAAACGGACACCGGAAATATTTTGGAACTTATCAGAATATTCGCCGATACTTGGTTTTCGCTTGATGCTTACGACAAGGATAATTTCAAAGCGGGAAAAGCCACCAAGAGAAAAGTTTCTCTGGCTGCTGGTGAGCTTTATGAAGGAATTGCTGATTTAAAATCAGAACTGGCTAAAAAAGGTCAAGCGGAAAAGTTCTTTGCCGTTGAAAAAAATGAAAAGAGCTTGGAAGGGATTTTCGGGAACGTGATGCAGACTTTCGGGAAGAAAGAGCTTTATCCGAGCTTGGAAGAAAAAGCGGCGCACCTTTTATATTTTATTGTAAAAAATCATCCCTTCATTGACGGAAATAAAAGATCCGGAGCTTTTGCTTTTATCTGGTTTTTGAAGAAAACCGGAAGATTGAACCTAGTCCGCCTTACTCCGGAAGCTTTAACTGCGCTTACCCTTCTTGTTGCGGAAAGCAATCCGAAGGATAAGGATAGGATGACAGGGCTTATAAAAATGATTTTGGGAAAATGAAGGTTTGGGGATAGAATAAAGGGGAAGTTATAATGTTGTAAAGTAAATACTTCCGAAGGCTCAACCTTCGGAAGAAGAAACCTTCGGAAGAATACGCGATTTTTTTTGGTTAAAATTTGCCAGAAAAGTGAAATGGCGCTAGCTTATAATAAGTTCTTGCAAGTCTAACCTTCCAAGAAAGGAAAAGGCGATGGATAAAGTCATTAGTATCCAGAAATTCAAGGAAGAAAAAAGAAAGCCAAAATCAAGCAATCTTACCGAACTAATGAAGCACGCCCGCCTTATCTGTAAAGAGAAGTTTTCCTTTCTGGAGGAAGGGCTGAGTATAGTAAAGGAGGGACAGTTGAAAAGCGTTTTTGAAAGCAGAATATCCAACGAAATATTTTCCAAAAAATTCATAAGCCGAGGATTTTTTCTGTGCGCGATCTATATTTCCAGTCTTTTGGAGGAGCTTGTTTTCAAAGCTCCGGAAAGTTTCTGGGCGATTGATTATGCCGATTCCGACGATCCTTCGGTTCTCAAAAAAGGAGGTGACGCTTGTTTCATTATCTGCGGAGTTTTTCCGGGGAGGGGAAACTATCGTCTGATGAATATTGAATATTATAGGAAAATAGGATCCGGATTTTATTACCAATTTTATTCCGCTTCCAACAAAGAAATCGGCTATCATATGAGCCAAAATTTTGAACCGATGGCAATGCTGGTGCAAAGATGCTTTAAGCGCTTCTAGCTAAAAAGTTAAAGTGCTCTGTGGGCGGTACATTCTCATTGTATCGCCTTTTGTTTTTTGTCGTGTGTCTGGAGGTCCTGAAATAAATTCGGGTTATAAAGTTCTTAAAGTTATAAGGTTCATCAGGTTTATAAGGTAGGGAATTTGAGATTTGGAAATTTGAAAGCCGGATTTGCGGTTTTTTATTTTGCCAGTATATTTTTTCAATTATTTGATTAATCCCTGAGGTTTAGTAGAATTGAACATATGCAAAGAAAGGTTTTTATCGGCATTGATTTGCCGACATCGGTCAAAAAAAGGCTTTCCCAAAAGATTGAAAAATGGCAGGATCTGCCCGTGTTGTGGGCGAATGAGGATAATTTTCACGTGACTTTGCAGTTTCTGGGCTATCTTGACGACGATACCATTTCGGAAATCTGCGGAAAAATGAAAGCGCTGGCGGGAAAAAGCGATTCTTTTGACATCCGCTTTCGAAAAATCGCGCTGGGTCCGAACACGGAAAAAGCAAAAATGATTTGGGCAATCGGGGACGCTAGCGAAGAGCTTAAAAATCTTGAGGAAAGCGTGGAAAAGAAACTGGGAATTTTTTCCACCGAAAAAAGGGCTTTCCGCCCGCACATCACTTTGGGAAGAATCCGCAAAAACAAATGGGAGGAAATTTCTCCGAAGCCGGAAATAGAGGAAAAGTTTGACGCTTTCATCCCGGTGGAAAGCTTGGTTGTTTTTGAAAGCGTTTTTGAAGATGGGAAAAGGAAATATGTGCCGATGGAAATATGCAAATTACGGTAAATCCCAATGACAAATGTCAAATTTCCAATTTCCAATAAAATCCTAAATCCAAAGTTCAAATATTTGTCATTTAGTCATTTGATATTGATTTGACATTGGAAATTTATAATTTGAAATTACCGTCAATGTTCATTCTTGGTGTCCGTGTTGATAACTTTTCAAGGGAAGAAATTCTACAGAAAATAGAGAGTTTTTTGGCTGACGGAAAATTCCACCAGATCGCCACGATAAATCCGGAAATTATCCTCAAGGCTCAAGGGGATAGGGGATATAGGGAAATTTTAAATTCCTGCGATTTGAACGTTGCAGATGGAACGGGAATCAATTTTGCTTTTTGGAAAAAGGGAGAGAAGCTCAAAGCGAGATTTCCGGGAGTGGATTTGATGGAAGAAATTCTCAAAATCGCGGAAAAAAAGAAAGTGAAAATATTTTTAGTCGCCAACAGCAGGGGATTGAGCATTTGGAAAAAAACCGCCAAAGCAATTAAGAAATCTCATCCTAATTTAGATATAAGTGGAGTGGATATTGAACCTCACATTTCAAGCTACAAGCTACAAGCTACCAGCTACCAGCTAATATTTTGCAATTTCGGCGCTCCTTATCAAGAGAGGTTTCTCAATAATCTCAAAGATGATATAATAGGAATAGCGGTCGGAGTAGGCGGCAGTTTTGATTGTATTTCAGGAAAAATCAGAAGATCCCCGCTTTGGATGAGGAAAATCGGGCTGGAATGGCTCTGGAGGTTGATTTTGCAACCGCAGAGAATAGGAAGGATTTTCCGAGCCGTTATCATTTTTCCAATAAAAGTTATTTTTAACTAAAAAAATATATGGCAACAAAAACAAAGTTAATTCAGACCATTTATCTGTATGTTGCGGTAGCAGTAAGTCTTTTGTTTTCCGCAATTGGAACAGGAATAATAATAAACACCGGACTTAAGGCCGCATTTTTTCCGGAAGCGGAAAAAAGGAGCTATTGGGACTGCAACCAGCAACCGCCTTTGTATGACATTCGGAAATCGGACGGAACAAGTGAAGAACAAAAACAACAAATAGACAATCTGTTGAATGACTATCAGAATTGGAGGAAAAACAATTCCGGTGATAAGTGCGTGAAAGCATCAAGAGAAAACAGGTTGGTTGACGCTCTGACTATGGTGGTTATCGCATTGCCGGTGTGCCTTGTTCATTGGAGCATCATCAGAAAGAGAAAAGAGGAAAGCGAACAATAATTTTTTTAATGTTGATGGAATCAGAAAGAAAAATTCGTGTCCGTTTCGCTCCGTCGCCGACGGGATATATGCATGTGGGAAATTTCCGCACGGCTCTTTATACATATCTTTTCGCGAAAAAGAACAACGGAACTTTTTTGTTGCGAGTGGAAGATACGGACCAGAAAAGATATGTGAAGGATTCTTTGGAAAAATTAATCCGCATTTTAAGTTGGGCGGGTTTTGATTATTCGGAAGGAGTTTATGTTGAAAATGGAAAGGTTGTTGAAAAAGGAAATTTCGGACCGTATGTTCAATCTGAACGCTTAGAAATTTATAAGAAATATGCCGAAGAGCTTGTGAAAAAAGGAAACGCTTATTATTGTTTCTGTTCTCCGGAGAGGCTGGAAGAAATGAGAAAAAAGCAACTGGAGAAAAAGCAAGCTCCAATGTATGATCGCACTTGCCTCAAACTTTCCAAGGAAGAAACGGAGAAAATAATAAAAAGCGGAGAAAAATATGTAGTTCGGCAGAAAATAAACACCGAAGGATTCACGGAATATGAAGACATCATTCGCGGAAAAGTGGCAATAAAGAATGACCTCTTGGACGACCAGGTTCTTTTGAAATCGGATGGATATCCGACTTACAATTTTGCCAATGTAGTTGACGATCATTTGATGGAAATCTCGCATATTATGAGAGGAGAAGAATATATCTCCAGCACTCCGAAATATATCCAGCTTTATGAGAATTTCGGCTGGAAAGTTCCGGAAATCGCCCATTTGCCATTGCTCCTAAATTCCGACAGGTCAAAATTGTCCAAGCGACAAGGAGATGTTTCAGTGGAAGATTACATTCAGAAAGGATATTTGAAAGATGCGATAATAAATTTCGTGGCGCTTTTGGGGTGGAATCCGGGGAAGGGAAGCGTGCAGGAAATTTTTTCCCTGGAAGAGCTGATTCAAAATTTTGACCTTCAGAAAGTCCACAAATCCGGCGCGGTTTTTGACATCAAAAAATTGGATTGGCTAAACTGCGAATATGTCAAAAAAATGACCGTTGAGAAATTGTATAAAGAGTCTTTGAAATTTTTTGAGCAGAAAGATTTTTTCGTGAAAGCTCCGAAAAATTTCAAGACGAAAGAATATCTCAAAAAAGTTTTGTCAGTGGAGAAAGAGAGACTCACAAAACTTTCAGAAGTGGGGGAGAGCAACAGGTTCTTTTTTGAAGAAACGGAATATGACAAAAACCTGCTTTCTTGGAAAAATATGCAAGACCCCGAACTAAAAAACCAGCTTCAAAAAGCAAAAGAAATTTTGGGAAATATTTCCGATAGAAATTGGACGAAGGAAAATTTGGAAAAAATTTTGATGGAAGCGGCAGGGGAGAAGCGTGGAGAATTTTTGTGGCCCCTGCGCACAGCGCTTACCGGAGCGCAAAAATCTCCATCCCCTTTTGAAGTCGCCTGGGTTTTGGGAAAAGAGGAGAGTCTTGCAAGAATAGAAAAAGCCCTTAAGAAAATTGGCTAAAAATAAGGATAAATGGAAATAATGAAAAACAAAAAAATAATTTTTTGGGTCATATTATTGGCAGTAGTGCCGGCAATGCTGGCTTTTTTCTATGTCAGGAACAGCAAAGCGGAGGATGACGTTAAGGAAAAAATAGAAGAACTGGAAAAGAAAGCAGATGTCTATAAGGAGATAATAGAAATAAAGAAAAAACAGCAACAGACATTGTCCAATCAGATTGAAATCATTGAAGCCGAAGCGGGAAAGCTGGATACGGAAATAAAAGTGAAAAAAGCGGAAATAAAAAATATCAACGAGCAAATACTTAGGATCAAGGGCGCAATAGAAGAAAAGCAAAAAACCATTGAAAGCCAGAAAAAGATTCTAATAGAGCTTATTCAGTCGTATTATGCCAACAAGCAGGATTATTTTGTCCTTAATCTCTTGGGAAGCGCGAAGTATCCCTCGTTTATGTTCAAGGAAAGCGGGCTGGCGCAGACAAAAAATAAGGTGGAAGAAATAATCGGAAACGTCAAGTCAATGAAAGATGCACTGGAAAAGGAAAGAGATGTTCTAGAAAAGAAAAAAGAAGACGTGCTTGATCTTTCTTTTAAGCTGGAAGAGAAGGTTTCGCTTTTAGAAAGCAATCAGGAACAGAAAGAACTTCTTTTTAGAAAAACCCAGGGAGAAGAAAGCAAATATCAAAAGCTTTTGGAAAAAATTGAAGAACAAAAAATGGAACTGTTGCAGATTGACGAATTGAGCACTTCTATGGGCCTTTCTGCGGATGCTTATGAAAAGCCGCCGAAGGATAGTTATGCTTCGACGGACTGGTATTATTCCCAAAAGGACCCCCGGTGGGCCAATGAAAACATTGGGAACTCAAGGAGCTTGATGAAAGACTGGGGATGTGCGGTAACATCCGTCGCGATGGTTTCAACTTACCACGGCGGAAAAATCACGCCCAAATCTCTGGCGGACAAATCCATATATTCCTGGGATCTTATCAATTGGGATTTCAACGGAAGCTGGAAAGACGCAAAAATAAATTTGGCATCTTCGTCAAATCACGGAAACATAAGCTGGGGCACTGTTGATAGCGAGCTTAAAAAAGAAAATCCCGTAATCGCCTACATCAAAAAAACGAACGGTGGGGGAGGGCACTACGTGGTCATTCATAATAAAACTTCAAAAGGAAAATATGTGGTGCATGATCCGTACTTCGGATCCAATATTTATCTGGATACGTCGCGGGCGCTAGTGGGGAAAGTGGGGAAGGATAGTGGTACTGTGATTGATCAGATGATAATTTATCATAAAAAATGATTTTAAGCGGAAGTATACTGAATATGCCTTACAAGAGGCATATTTAAAATAGTATAACGTCGTCTAATATACATTGTGCGACGTTCTATGTATAGCAATAAATGGCTCAAATAAAGCATTTTTCCAGAAAATAAAAAAGAGCATGGCTTCATTGCCCTGCTCTTTTGGCTTATATGCAAGACTTATTCTATGTATTCAATTTTTTATTTTTTTTATTCTCTTTTTCTCCCCTTCAGGTATCCATCAATGGCTTTATGCAAAGCTTCCGTTGCCAGGTTGCTGCAGTGTATTTTTAATGGCGGAAGGCCATCCAAGCCATCAGCCACATCGTTTCTGTTGATTTTGAGGGCTTCAGATAGGGTCTTACCCTTGGCAAGTTCAGTTACCATTGAAGACGTGGCAATCGCCGCTCCGCATCCCAGCGTTTCAAATTTGATATCTTTGATATATTCAATCCCCTCTTTATTTTTGGAAATTTTGAGATAGAGTTTCATAATATCTCCGCAGGTCGGATTTCCGACTGTTCCAACTGCGTCGGGGCTTTTCATTTGTCCATAGTTTTTCGGATTGGTGAAATGCTTCAGTGTTTTTTTTGAATAGTTCATATAAGCGATACGAATGCCACGAATTGCATGCGAATGACACGAATGAATCCGTGGGATTTTTTAAATTAGTATTTGTTAAAATTCTGATAGAATATTTCCAGAAATTTTTCTGAATCTTTTTATAACCTCTTTTAGTTTTTTTACTGTGTAGTTTATATCTTCTTTTGTGGTATCTTTTCCCAAAGAAAACCGTAAACTTCCGTGAGATTCTTCAGGCTTAAGTCCCAGCGACATCAGAACATGGGATGGAGCAAGAATTGAAGACGAACAGGCCGATCCGGTGGAGGTGGCAATTCCGGCAAGATCAAGCGCAAGGACCAGACTCTCCCCTTCTACATTCTTAAATCGGAAGTTGGCATTTGCCGGAGATCTTTTTTCTCTTGATCCGTTAAGATATGAATTTGGAATTTCTTTCAAAACTCTTTCTATTAAATAATCACGAAGCGATTCTATTTCTTTGATTTTTAGCCTTTGAATTTTGACCTTTGATAGCGCTTGCACTAATCCTATTATTCCGGGAACATTGTGAGTTCCGGCGCGCATGTTGTCCTCTTGCTCACCGCCGTCTTGAATTCTTTTGATTGCTGTTCCCTTTTTGGCATATAACGCTCCGATTCCTTTCGGTCCATAAATTTTGTGGCCTGAAAATGAAAGCAGGTCCGCATTTATTTTTTCAACATCGCAATCAAAATAATTTATCGCCTGTGTCGCGTCAGTGTGAAATAGTATCTTGTATTTTGTATTTGGTATCTTGGAATTTATTTTTTTAATTAGACTGCCTATTTTTTCAATCGGCTGGACGGTTCCGATTTCATTGTTGACATACATTATTGAAACTAGAATCGTATTGGGTCTTATCGCTTTTTTGACGTCTTTAATCTTGATAATTCCATCGTTATAAACTGGAAGATAGGTCGCTTCAATCTTCCCTGATTTTTCTAAAAACTTAACAGAATTTAAAACACAATTATGCTCAAAAACAGTAGTGATTATATGAGGTTTCTTGTTATTTTTTGAATCAGAGTAATATTGGTCTACAGTTCCCTTAATTGCCAGATTATTGCTTTCCGTCGCTCCGGAAGTGAAAATTATCTCTGAAGAATTGCAATTTAAAAATTCGGCAATTTGATTGCGCGCTTTGTCAACCGCTTCCAAGGCAGTCCGCCCGAAAGAATGGATTGACATCGGATTGCCAAAGTTATCTTTGAAATAAGGCATCATAGCCTTGAAAACATCCTTGTCCAGAGGAGTCGTCGCGGCATAGTCTAGGTAAACTTTTTTCATAGAATTATGAATCAGGAATTATGGATTTATTTTATTAGATTACTTAATTTAATTCCGTATAATGTTTTTT
>CAYTRS010000017.1:0-13817 GCA_964440305.1 uncultured Bdellovibrionales bacterium | reverse complement strand
AGATGTTTCCGCTACAGTTTCACAAATTAAATCTCTTCAAAAAGCCGGATGCGAATTAGTGAGAGTCGCCGTGCCTGATATGAAAGCGGCCAAAGCCTTAGGAAAAATAAAAAAGAAAATACAAATTCCCCTGGTGGCGGATATTCACTTTTCCCACGAATTGGCCTTGGAAGCGATAAATCAAGGAATAGACAAACTGCGCATCAATCCGGGAAATATCGGATCGGAAGAAAAAATCAAGAAAGTCGTAGAAGCGGCAAAAAGAAAAAATATTCCCATCCGAATCGGAATAAACGGAGGGTCTTTGGAAAAAGAAATTTTGAAAAAATATACAAACAAAGTAACTGCCAAAGCGATGGTTGAATCGGCGATGAGGCATATTAGAATCCTGGAAAAGCTCAAATTTTATGATATTGCGGTTTCTCTTAAGGCGTCTGACATTGAAAGAACGGTGGAGGCGTATCGGATTCTTTCAAAAAAAGTAAAGTATCCTTTGCATATCGGAGTTACGGAAGCGGGAACGGCTTTTCGCGGAACGATTATGTCTTCAATTGGACTGGGAATCCTACTTTATGACGGAATCGGGGATACCTTGAGAGTTTCGCTTACCGCTGATCCGGTGGAAGAAGTAAAAGTGGCTTGGGAAATGCTGCGCTCGCTTGGCATCAGGAAAAAGGGAATCACGGTAACCAGCTGTCCGACTTGCGGGAGAACACAAATTGATTTAATCGGCCTTGCCAAGAAAGTGGAGAAAGCTGTGGAAGGAATGGAAAAAGATATCCACGTGGCTGTGATGGGATGCGTGGTGAACGGACCCGGAGAAGCGCGGGAAGCGGATTTGGCGATCGTCGGCGGAAAAGGCGTCGGACTTATTTGCAAAAAAGGGGAAATAATAAGGAAAGTTCCCGAAAAAAATCTGCTGAAGGAATTTATGAGGGAACTCAATAAATTCTAGTTTATAGTATATAGTTGATAGTTCATGGTGGTATTAATTGTTTGCTAACTATGGACTGTTGGCTGATAACTGTGGACTATTTTCAATTGCTTCTTTTTTTATTTTCCATTAATATAAATTCATGGCATTTATGGCAAAGGCTTTAGATAAAATTCCAATTCATGTCGCGATTATTCCTGATGGAAACCGCCGGTGGGCGAAGGAAAGAGGAATGCAGCCCTGGGACGGTCATGAAGCGGGAGCGAAAAATACGGAAAAACTTATTGAAAAAGCGCACAAATTGGGCGTGCGCCATCTTTCATTTTGGGGATCTTCCATTGATAATCTTACCAAAAGGCCTTTTCAAGAAAAAAAGGCGCTTCTGGGAATTTATGAGAAATATTTTAAGAGGGTTTTGGAAAGCGAGGAAATCCACAAAAATAAAGTAAGGGTTAATTTTATAGGAAAATGGGAATCCCAATTTCCGGAAGGATTAAAGAATGTAATTTACGACTGCATTCAAAAAACAAGAGATTATAAAAACTATTTTTTAAACTTTTTTTTGGCGTATAATGGAGACGATGAAATGATAGAGGCGGTAAAAAAAATAATAGAAAAATGCAAAACCGGACAGAAAGTGACAGCTTCCCTTATCAAAGAAAATCTAATGACCAGGGAACTTCCGCCAGTTGATTTGCTAATTCGAACAGGCGGAGAACCCCACCTTAGCGTCGGGTTTATGATGTGGGACATTGCCAACTCGCAGATGTATTTTTCAAAAAAGCTCTATCCTGATTTCAATGACAGGGAATTTGAAAAAGCAATAGAGGATTATCAGGAAAGAGAGAGGAGAATGGGAAAATAAATTTTTAAATCTCGAAATCCGAAGCACGAAATCCGAAACAATAATTAAACTCAAATTTTCGAATTTCGGAATTAGAATTTCGGGTTTTCAATAATTTTATGGCTATTGAATTTACCGATCAAAACTTTGATCAAGAAGTCCTGAAAAGCGAAAAGGCGGTTCTGGTTGATTTTTGGGCGCCTTGGTGCGGTCCGTGCCAAATGATGGGTCCGATTATTGAAGAATTGGCGAAAGAAATTGGAGAGAAGGAAAAAGTTGGAAAATTGAATGTGGAAGAAAATCCGGTAATGTCGGAAAAATACTCGGTAATGTCCATCCCGGCGCTAAAAATCTTCAAGGGAGGAAAAATTGTGAAAGAATTCACGGGAGTGCAAAGCAAAGAAGTTCTAAAGAAAGAATTGGAAAATTTATAATTTTTATTTAAAGCACAAAATACATAGCAAAAATCGCAAACAAAGCGCGATATCTAAAAAATCTAAGTTTGTGCCGTTTGTAGTTTGTGTTTGGTGAATTTTTATGTACGATCTGATTATCATCGGCGCGGGGCCGGCCGGACTCAATGCTTCAATCTACGCTTCCCGCTATAAACTTAACCATATTGTTATTGGAAATGATTTGGGAGGACAAATTACCAAGGCTTCCAATGTGGAAAATTGGGCGGGCATCAAATCCATCAGCGGATCGGATCTGATGAAAAATTTTGTTGAGCACGTGGAGCATCTGGGCGGAAAAATTATTCAAAAAGAAGTTGAAAAAGTTTCCAAAAATGGAGAAGTTTTTGAAGTTAAGATTAAGGGTTCTGATGAAAAATTTGAGTCAAAATCGGTTATTTTGTGTCTTGGAATGAAGCCCAGAAAATTGGAAGTAGACGGGGAAGAAAGGCTGGCAGGCAAGGGAGTTTCCTATTGCGCTACTTGCGATGCAATGTTTTTCAAGGGGAAAAAGGTTGCGATAGTCGGAAGCGGAGATTCTGCCGCTATGGCAGCCCTCCACATTGGAGAATTTGCGGAAAAGGTTTCTATTTTTTACCGCGAAGGGGAACTTCATTTTGAACCTGCTTGGATGGAAAAAATAAAAGCCAGTGAAAAAATTGAGATGATTGAATGTTCCAGAATAGCGGAGATAATCGGAGAAAACAAAGTGGAAAAAATCGCTTATGAACATAAGGGAGAAAGGAGAGAAGCAGAGGTGGCTGGAGTTTTTGTGCTTGTCGGGTCGGTTCCGGAAACGCTGATAATAGAAGATTTGAAAATTGAAGTTGATGATCAGGGGTATATCGTCGCGAAAGACGACCAGAGCACGAGCCTTTCGGAAGCATATGCCGCCGGAGATATCACGACGCAATCAAACAAATTGCGCCAAGTCATTACTGCCGCTGCCGAAGGGGCGATTGCCGCCAGTAGCGCATATAAGAGCTTGAAATTGAAGGAGTAGCCTTTTTGTGATATAATAGAAGATAGAAAGTTCTTAAGGTTATAAAGTTCATCAAGTTTATAAAGTTTCCTAACGTATTTTATAAACCTTATAACTTTAAAAACTTTATAACTAACTTAGTTTTATATGAAAATACACAAACAAAAAATAGACTTGGAAACGAAAACCCAGGTAGAGTTTATCAACGTAACGGACCAGATTCAGGAAGTGATTGACAATTCCGGAATAAGAGAGGGCCAAGTGCTGATTTATATTCCCCACACCACGATGGGAATTACCATTAACCATAACGAGCCGATGCTGATTCAGGACTTCATGAGAGTGCTTTACAAGCTTGTTCCGGTAGATGACCAATATTCACACGACCTTTTTGAACTTCGCAAGAATACCTCGAGTGATGGAAGGAGTAATGGCCATTCGCACTGCAAATCACTACTTTTGGGAAACAGCGAAATTATTCCGCTGGAAAAAGGGAAAATGATGATTGTGGGAAAACAGGCTATTTTTGTTGTAGAGTTTGACGGAGCGAGAAAAAGAGATTACTGGGTGCAGGTTATTGGAATGTAGCATGGAGAACAGAGATATGAGATAGAGGTTTGAGATTATATATTCTGGTTTTCGCTTCTCAAATCACAACTCCCGGATGTATTAGTTTATAAAAGCTAATGCATTTATTATATGAATTATTCATATGAAGAGCTTGTAGATGAGCTTATTCAAGAAGGATATTTGAAAAGTGAAAAGATTGTCGATGCGTTTTTAAAAGCAAGGAGGGAAGAATTTATTCCGGATGAAATGAAAGCTTATTCATCGGAAAATACTCCTCTTCCGATAGGAAAAGGTCAAACGATTTCCCAGCCGCTTACAGTGGCTTTTATGCTAGAGCTTCTTGATCCCAGAGCCGGACAGAATATTCTTGATATCGGAAGCGGATCCGGCTGGACAACCGCGCTTCTTGCGAATATCGTAGGAAAAGATGGAAAAGTGACAGCTCTTGAAGTAATTCCAGAGCTTTTGGAATGGGGAAGAAAGAATTGCGAAAAATTTTATTTTTGCCGAGAAAGAACTGAATTCCATAATCTTGACGGAAGCAAAGGATTTAGAAATAATGCTCCATATAACCGTATACTCGTTTCAGCTTCCGCGCAGGAAATTCCCAGCACTCTTAAGCAGCAGCTGAAAATCCAAGGAAAAATGATTATTCCCATAAAAGATGAAATATGGTTGGCGGAAAAAGAAGGCAAAAATGATTTTAAAATTCAAAAATATCCCGGATTTTCTTTTGTGCCATTCATCCTGTATCACAAAAGGCCATGTAAATAATTCTGCAATAAATATTGAAAAAATAAAAGTTAATTTACATAAAATACTGCAGTTATTAAATTGCGATGTGGGATTTATTGATAAGTAAAATGATTCCAGAAAAAAATAAATTAATAATTTTTCCTCTAGCCGTCTTATTTTTAGCCGGATGTTTTTTTTATTTTAGCAACCAAGTTTATTATTCCCATGGAACTGCGGAAAAAGCGGTTACATTTGAAATCCAAAAAGGGGAGAATGCTTGGGAGGTGGGCAAAAAGGCGGAAGAAGCAGGCATTGTAAAGAGCCAATTTCATTTTGTTTATTATCTTTGGAGGGAAAACCTTATTCATAATTTGATGGCGGGGAAATATGAAATAGATCCCTCCCTTTCAGTTCCTGAAATAGCCGTTTTGACAACTCGAGGAGAAAAAGAATCAGCTCAAATCAAAATAACCTTTCCGGAGGGCTGGAATATTCCGGAAATGGCGGAAAGGCTCCAAAAAAACGGCTTTTCCAAAGAAGAATTTCTGAAATTTTCCCAAAATCCGCCCCAGGAAATGAGAGACAAATTTAATTTTTTGCCGAAAAGCGGTTCATTGGA
Source organism: uncultured Bdellovibrionales bacterium (assembly GCA_964440305.1). Taxonomy (GTDB): domain Bacteria; phylum Patescibacteriota; class Minisyncoccia; order Moranbacterales; family JAKLHP01; genus CAYTRS01. Next base: position 8,681 of record CAYTRS010000017.1, on the reverse strand, counting down.
GGGCTATCTCTTTCCTGATACATACTATTTTGCCAAAGATGCAAAAACGGAAAATATAATCGCCAAAATGCTGGAAAATTTCAACCTTAAGCTGAATGAAGAGCTGCGCGGTGAAATTTCTCGCCAGGGAAAGGATATCCATGAAATTATCAAAATGGCAAGCATAATTGAAGGGGAAGTGAGGACGCAAGAAGATAGAAAAATTGTCAGCGGAATTTTTTGGAAGCGCATAGAAAGCGGCAGGCCTCTTCAAAGTTGCGCTACCTTAGCCTATATTTTGGGAGTTAATAAAAAGCAGTATTCTTATGATGATACCAGAGTCGAGTCGCCCTACAACACTTACTTGAATGTCGGTCTTCCTCCCGGACCAATTTCCAATCCAGGGCTTGAGTCAATAAAAGCTTCCGTTTATCCAACTAAGACAAATTTCGAATATTTTTTGAGCGATTCCAAAACGGGAAAAACTGTTTTTTCCAAAACAATAGACGAGCATAATTCAAATAAGGTAAAATTCGGACTGTAATTTTCCGGTTTGACATCCTTATTTTTGGCTAATATAATGAATTTATAAGCTGTCTGACGTTTTCAAAAATAAAATCATGATAAATAACCAAGAGTCAACATTTCAAAAGGTAAGTAATTTTGATGAAGACAGGAGCACGAAGCTTTTTAAGAGAAAAGCGGTTTTAGACTCCAAGGCTCAATCCGACAAATATTCTGATTCCAGAAAATTGGAGAAATTATTGAATTTTTTAATCGGTTTTTCCATTTTTGCAATTTTTTCGGGCCTGCCGATTTTTTATACCGGACTTTCCTTCCAAGGCTTTGCCTTTGAAAAACAAATATATTTTTATTTCTGGCTTTTATTGGCTCTTATTGCCTGGGGAGTGAAAGGCGGATATTTGGGGGAAATGAAAATAAGGAAAACCCCCCTGGACGTTCCCATAATCTTGTTCTGGCTGGCCTATTTAATTTCTACAATTGCCTCCATAGATCGCTGGCACAGCTTTATCGGTTTTTTCGGCGATCCTTCAAGGGGATTTCTTAGTGTTACAGCGCTAATAGTCGCTTATTATTTGATAATCAGCAATTTCAGTCGGAGGCTTTTAAAATGGATTATCGGAGGGTTTGTTTTTTCCGGCATTGTTTCTATGATTTGGACCGGGCTGGCCGCTTTCAACTTGATAGGATTCGTTCCGGAAAGTTTCACTGCCAAGCTTCCCATAAGCCTTACCGGTTCTCTTTCTAATTTCACTGTCTTAGCCGGCGCGCTGATTCCTGCTTTAATGATGGTTATTTTTAACATCCAGAACAGCGAGGAATCGGCTAAAATAAAAAATAAAATCTATTCCCTAATTCTGATTCTGTTTTTGATTTTGGATTTATTTCTGCTATTCGCGCTTTATGCCTATGTGCAATGGGTGGGAATTTTAACCGGAAGCGTGCTGTTTTTGATTTTTATTCTGGCAAAAATCATCAGGACTAAGGATGTCTGGGCGCTTTTGCCAATGATTGTTTTTGTGGCCATTATAACTTTTTTAATGGTTGGAAAGGTCAATATAATAAAGGAAAATCTTCCCCTAAGTGTCAGTGTTCCGCTGAAAACAGCCTTTGAAATTTCAAAAGAAAGCATTAAGGAAAAGCCTTTTTTTGGATACGGAGCTGCCAATTATTCCTACGCTTTTTCCAAAAATTTGCCGGAAAACTTCAATAATATGAACGTCCGTTTTTTTAACGGCGAAGGATTAGTTCTGGAATCGCTTTCAACTGTCGGAATAGTTGGAACTGCGCTTTTTATTATTTTAATCCTGACCTTTGTCGGAGTGAGCCTTTTTCTTCTTTCAAAAAACAAAGAAAAGAATAAAATATATTCCTTAGGAACGTTGGCTATTTTGTCGGTTTTTCTGGCAAACTCACTAATTGAAAGGGCGGATTCCGTGATAATAATATTCCTGGCTCTTTTTGGCGCCCTTTCTATTGCAGTTTTGCTTTTTGAAAGCAATGTCCAGGAAAAATTCTTGAATTTTTCCCTGAAAGCTTCTCCGAAATATGCGCTGGCGCTTTCTTTTGTAACGCTTCTTATTTTTGTTTCAGTAGCTTTCCTTTTTGCCTTTCTGGGAAAAATTTATTTTGCCGATATTTATATGGGAAAGGCGGCGCTAGCGGGAAAAGTCAGCGAGGATGGATCAGTCAAAAGCATTGTTCGGGCGATAGAGCTAAACGGCAAGGAAGGCAGATATTATACCAGGCTGGGGCAGGAATTCATGTTTTTGGCCAATGAGGAAATGCTCAAGGAGGAAGACAAGAGAGATTACAATAAGGTGGTTGTTTATGTTGACAATGCCATGAATATGGCAAAGAGGGGCGAAGATTTGATGAAAGGCGATGTTACTGTTGTTGAGGCCCTTGCGCAAATTCATGAAAACTCAAGGTTTTATTCTGCTGAAGCTCTGGTTTCTGCGGAAGGAAAATACAAAAGAGCGCTTGAACTTGAACCGAATAACCCGGCTTTTCATGTGAAGCTGGGGGAAATAAAGATTGCGTCCCTGAATGACAAGCAGGGAGCCGAAGAAAGGAATAGGATAATAGAGGAAGCGAAAGGATTTTTTCAAAAAGCGATTTCTGTCAGGAAAAATTACGCCCCGGCTTATTACAACATTGCCCTAATTAAGGAATCAGCCGGACAATTGGACGAGGCTGTTTCTGATATGAACAAGGCGGCTCTGATTCAAAAAGACAATATTAATTATGTTTTTAACTTAGGCAGGCTCTATCAAAAAAGAGGAGGAGAAGATGACAACAAGAACGCAGAAAAGATTTTTAAGGGAATATTGGGAGTAAATGACAAGGAAATAAATACGCATTTTAACCTTGGGCTTTTGTATGAAAAAACAAACAGGAAATCCGAAGCAATAGAAGAATATCAGAAAGTAGCAGATATTTTGCCGGCGGGATCGGAGAAGACAAGAGCTCAAATTGAAAAGATGATTGAGAATATCAGGAATGGAGTGGAAAACACTCCGGAAAACCTAGGAATAGAAGATCCTCAATCGCAGCAAGATTCCGTTGAAGAATAAAACAAATGGGGAGATTTCGATCCTCCTCCGCCAAGGCCGTGAAAGATTGAAAAAATATAAGAGACAGGAATACTGATTAGCTCCTCGTGGCTTTCCGCAAAAAGTTTTGGGATTAGCTTCGGGGTTGATAATATTTATTTTTTTCAGTGAAGGGAGGTGAAGATATGAGTCCAGTTCAAAATTGGGGGGAAGCAGTGTCATTCTCATTGATCAGTCTCTGGGAAAGGTTTATTGATTTTGTTCCCGCCTTGATCGGCGCTATCCTGGTTTTCTTTGTTGGGCTGGTTGTGGCGGCGGCATTGGGAAAATTTGCGGAAAAAATTTTTTCCACACTTCGCTTTGACAAGGCAGCTGAAAAATTAAGGCTTCCTGATTATTTTGGAAAAGCCGGAGTACAGGTAAAAATTTCTAAATTTTTCGGAGAGTTGATAAAATGGTTTCTGGTATTGGTGTTTTTGATGGCGGCGACGGATATTCTGAAGCTCGACCAAGTTTCCGGCTTTCTCAATAGTGTTATTCTGTATATTCCCAATATTGTCATAGCCACGATTATTCTGTCAGTAACTTTCCTATTTGCAAATTTTGTCTATCACGCTGTCCGTTCCAGTACCAAGATAGCCGGGGTTATGAGCGCATCACTGCTTGCCACGTTGATAAAGTGGTCGGTGATAATTTTTGGAATTTTGGCGGCTCTTATCCAATTGGGAATCGCAGTTTCTTTGGTAAACACCATTTTCATAGGATTGGTAGCGGCGCTGTCTTTAGCCATTGGCTTGGCTTTCGGACTTGGAGGAAAGGAAGAAGCGGCAATGATGCTTAGAAAAATCAGGGAAGATATTACCAATAAATAAGAAAGGAAAACTCTGTTTTCGAAGAGTCGGCACAAAATAACCGAAATGTTTTTGAAGAGGGCCTTAAAAAGCCCTTTTCTCTATGTGTCTGCAAAATCTTGCAAAATATTCCCTTTTATGTATAATTAAACAAGAAAGAACCCGAAGAGTTCTATTTTTATTTAATCGGCAAAATTTAAAATGTATGGATAAAATAATTTTAAAATCGAAAGAAAGGGACATAGTAGGCAAGGGTGTGAAAAAGTACCGAAAAGAAGGCCTTATTCCAGGAGTCATATATGGGCATAAAACAAAGCCGCAAAACCTGTGGGTGGATTATTTGGAATTCAAAAAGGTTTTCTCGGATGCAGGAGAAAATACGGTTATAGAGTTGGATATGGAAAGTGGAGAAAAAAATAATGTTATTATCTATGACGTCCAATCCGATCCTGTAAGTGATAAGCTTTCGCACATTGATTTTTTCAAAATCAGAATGGATGAAAAGATTGAAACCGAAATCCCGCTTGAATTTATCGGAGAATCTCCGGCAGTAAAGGAACTGGGGGGAATTCTGGTAAAAAATATGGATGAAATTCCAGTAAGCTGCTTTCCGGCGGACCTCCCTCATCAAATAGAAGCCGACGTTTCAGCATTAAAAACTTTTGAGGATCATTTGAAAGTTGCGGACCTGAAAATTCCCGAAAAGGTTGAAGTGCTTGTTGAGAAAGATTCAGTAATTGCCTTGGTTGAACCTCCGCGAAGCGATGAGGAATTGGCCAAGCTTGAAGAAAAGGTTGAAGAAGATGTCACCAAAGTGGAAGGGGTTGTAAAAGAAGAAAAGAAAGAAGATGAAGAAGAAAGGGGAGAGGGGGAAGTCAAACTCGAAGAAAAGCCAAAAAAATAATAAATGTTATTAATTAAAAAACCTTCCAACAGAGAAAACCCTGCCAAAAGCGGGGTTTTTGTTAGTATTGAATCAAATAGCATAAAATGCTAAAATACATTCATGGAAGCAAATATTGGGAAAAAAATTATTTTGCTGTCTTTTTCGGCTTTTCTGGCTGTCTTTGTGTTCTTTGAATTTTTTTCAGTAAGCACTTATAAAGCTATTGCTGAAGATGAAGGAGATATAAAGGATTCAATTGAAAAGATTGAGAATAAGCTGGAGAAGGAGGAAAAAGCGAAGCTTAATCTTGAAAAAGAGCTCCAGCAGATTCAGGGATCGGTCAGTTATACGCAAGCCCAGATCAATAAAACCGAAAGCATGATTGAGGAAGCGGAAAACTCAATTAAGCGGAAAGAAAAAGAAATAGACCAGCTTCAGAAAAAAATTATGATACAAAAAGAGATTCTTAAGGGGCTTATGCAGGATGTTTATTACAGTAAAAAAAATCCTCTATTATATGCGATATTAAATGTCAGCAATGTTTCAAGCTTCATGGGAAATTCCGATCGTACGATTTTTGTCAACGACAAAATATCAGAAATTGTAGAAGAAATAGATGAATCATTGGGCGACATCGAAGAAGATAAAACCAATATAGAGGAAAACAAGGAAGAGCATGAGCGCCTTTTGGATATGAAAGAAGCCCAGCACAAGGCTTTAGTTGTCGATAAGACCGAAACCCAAACCGAAATCAAGCAAAAAGACGCTACTATCGGAGAGCTGAATGCAAAACTTTCAAAATTGCGGAGCAATCTTTCCAGTTATTTGGGAAAATCATATAATGCCAAAGACATTTCTGATGCGGCCAAATTTGCTTCCAAGGCGACTGGCGTTCGAAAAGACTTTTTAATGGGAATGTTGGTAGTAGAATCGGATCTTGGAAGATTCACCGGAGGATGCACGGCGGACAAAAGCAATATGAGCAAATACCGCCTGGGTATTTTCAAGGATATTTGCGAATCATTAGATTACAATTGGAAAAAACAGAAAGTTTCCTGTCCTCCAAAAAGCTATAATGGCACTGGAGGAGCGATGGGCGTGGCGCAGTTTATGTCAGATACGTGGATGGGATATAAGGCTTCAATTGCCTCAAAAACCGGGCATAATCCCCCGGATCCTTGGAATCTTACTGATGGTGTGACTGGAATGGCGCTCAAACTTGCCAAAGGCGGAGCAACTTCCAAAAGCGGAGAATGCAACGCCGCGAAGCTCTATCTTTCCGGAACGACTTCCAGCAAATACCAATGGTATTGCGATCGAGTAAAATACTGGGCGGATAATTATGAAAGCAAATTGGGAGGCTAATAATCGGAATTTCAAATTACCAAATTTCTAATGAATAAGTTTTACATCACAACTACGCTTCCTTATATAAACAATAAGCCGCATATTGGTTTTGCAAGGGAAATTTTGCAAGCGGATGTTTTTGCAAGATTTCATCGCGAAAAAGGCGATGAGGTTTTTTTTAACACGGGAAGTGATGAACATGGGCTCAAGATTTTCCGGAAGGCACAAGAACTTGGAATGGAAGTGCAGGATTATTGCAACAAACAAGTGAAAGATTTTCTGGCTCTTCAAGAAGTACTGAATTTAAGTTGGGATAATTTTATTAGAACTACCGATAAACATCATATTGAAGCTACACAGGAATTTTGGAAGAAATGTGATAAGAAAGGTGACATATATAAGAAAAATTATAAAATAAAATATTGCGTCGGATGCGAATTAGAGAAAACTGATTCTGAACTTGTTGGTGGAAAATGTCTGTTGCATCCGAATTTGGAAATTGAGATTATCGAAGAAGAGAATTATTTCTTTAAATTTTCCAACTATCAAAAACAACTCCTGGAACTATATGAAAAAAATCCTGATTTTGTTGTTCCAAAAAAAAGAATGAATGAAATAAAAAGCTTTATTGAAGGGGGCTTGGAAGATTTCAGCATCTCAAGGCTTAAAAGCAAGATGCCTTGGGGAGTTGAAGTTCCTAGTGATTCGGAGCATGTAATGTATGTCTGGTTTGAGGCTTTAGTAAACTATATTTCTGCAATTGGCTGGCCTAATGATACGGATAAATTCAACAAATGGTGGCCGGCAATCCAGCTTGCTGGAAAGGATAATTTGCGCCAGCAATCAGCAATGTGGCAGGCTCTTTTGATGTCAGCGGGTATTCCAAGCTCCAGACAGATTTTTATCAATGGTTTCATCACTTCAAAAGGGGATAAGATGAGTAAAAGTTTAGGGAATCTTATTACTCCGGAAGAAATGGTGGAAAAATTTGGAATTGACGGAACTCGTTATCTTCTTTTGGGAATGGGCGGTAATTTTGGCGAAGATGTGGATGTTTCTTGGGAAAGAATGACTGAAAAATATAATGCAGATTTGGCAAATGGATTAGGCAACCTAACTTCGCGAGTTATCAAACTCGCTCAGAATTTCCAATTTCCAATTTCCAATTTCCAAACAATTTCAAATGACCAAATTTCCAAATTTATAAACAATCTTGAATTGTCTCGAGCAATAGAAAAAATCTGGGATATTATTACAGAATCTAATAAGTTTATTGAAGATAATAAGCCGTGGGAATTGACTAAGAATGATGAAAATAAGTTCAAAGAAGTTATGGAAAAATTAATCTCAGATCTCTATCTAATATCTCAACTCATAAAACCATTTATGCCAGATACTTCTGCAAAGATTAAAAAAGCGCTGGAGACTAAAAAAACCGAACCTTTATTCCAAAGAATAAAATAATGTTGATTGATACTCATGCTCATGTCAACTTTAACGCATTTAAAGATGACGCGGATGAAGTTGTGAAAAACAGTCTTTCTGAGGGGATTTGGATGATTAATGTAGGATCCCAGTTTTCAACGAGCAGGCGGGCAGTAGAAATGGCGGAAAAATATCAGGAAGGAATTTATGCGGCGGTGGGAATTCATCCAATTCAGCTCAAAACCGGAAAATATGTCTATCATGATGCCGACGAATTGGATACTGTTGAAATAAGTACGAAAGGCGAGGATTTTGATTATCAAAAATATTTGGAACTTGCAAAAAACAAAAAAGTTGTGGCAATTGGAGAAGTTGGATTGGATTATCATCATTTTGAGGAAGGGGATAATATAGATGAAATAAAGAAAAAGCAAAAGAAGGTTTTTAATGAAACAATAAAAATTGCTAATGAAGCGGGAAAGCCGATGATTATCCATTGTTGGGGAGCATACGATGATTTGCTGGAAATTTTGAAAAACAATCCTATTTCAAAAAAGGGAGTGATTCACAGTTTTGTGGGAAGTCACAAGACTGCCAAAAAATTCATTGAACTGGGCTTTAAAATCGGACTCAATGGAATAATCACCTATGGTGAAAGCTATGATCGCTTGATCAAAGAAATTGATTTGGAAAATATTTTACTGGAAACGGATTGCCCGTATCTTACTCCTGTTCCCAAAAAAGGAGAAAGAAACGAGCCGAAAAATGTGAAATTTGTCGCTCAAAAAATCGCCAATATTAAAGGAATTTCTTTAGAGGAAGTCGCCGAAATTACTACCAAAAACGCAAAAGCATTATTTACTTTTTAATTATTGACTTATCTTTAAAAATGGGGAATAATGGGTAGTATAGAACCTGAAAAACAACGAATGGAAAGCGATAAAAATCCAAATGTTTCTTGGTGGCAGCCGGGATTGCAATTATTTTTAAAACTAAGCGGATGGATTGCGGTGCCAGTGATTATCGGAGCTTTTTTCGGTAAATACCTGGACAGAAAATACCACACGGAACCGTGGCTATTTTTATTAAGCGTAGGAATTGCGTTTATTGTTTCAA
>CAYTRS010000016.1:12283-13977 GCA_964440305.1 uncultured Bdellovibrionales bacterium | reverse complement strand
TTGAGCGCTAGCAAAAATACTTCCATTACCGCAGTCTGACAAATTAAAATTAAATGTCACAAAAACAGCCGCTAGAAATAACACAAAAACGAACTTCCCAGAAAGCTTGCGGAATATCTTTATATTTTCTTTTTCTTTTCGTTCCACAAAAAACAGAAGATTAGTTTTCTCCGCTTAAATTATAACACAAAATTCAACAAAATTCCTAATATTCAGTCCTTGGTTCTTAACAAAATATTCAGTATTAAATTCCTAAATTGGAAATTGGTAATTGGTTATTGGAAATTAGCGAAATTCTCTTGAATTTCGTTCAATATTTCCTCCGGAATCGGATTGTTTTTCGGGCTAACTCCCGGATACCGCCACGCGCTAATGATTTTTATTTGTTTATCGTCTGATAATAAATTTTTCAATTTTTCATTTGCGTTTCGGATTTCGGATTTCGGATTTCGAGATTTAATTTGGTACATCGCCCAGATTTCCTGGCTCCAGGTTTTTTTGCCGTTTACATTCCTAAAAGACGGCGGTTGCATGACCGCAATCGTATTTTTCACAATCCCTTCTTCAATTCTTTGGGGACTGCGAATGACTCTTTTTACTCTTTGCTGGCTCAAGCCATAAAAGCGCATTTTCGCGAGAGAATGCTTGGTCCAGAAGTATTTACCAGTAGAAACATTGAACATAAGAATCTAAAACACAAGACATAAATTACAAACAAAACACAATTTAGCAGGCATAAAGCAAAAATACGAATATCAAAATTCGAAATCCGAAACAATATCAAAATCCAAAAAATCGGAAAATTTATTCCGATTTTCTTATAATTGAGCCGAAGATCATCATTAATTCAGTAGCTTCTTTAATAAGAGCACTGGTTTCATTTTCTAATAATTTATTGCCTCTGGTATCTAGAAGATTTAACCAATATCTGCTTTCTTTAATTTCTTTCCTGCATATTTTTATCCTCATCAAAAAATCTTTCTTACTCAATGATTCATTGGCTTCAATATAATTTGCTCCCACCGAACCGGAAGACCTGATTAACTGTTTTCCATCCTCTATGTTTCCTATTGTTTTAGGAAGATTCTTTACAAAAAATCTTATTTTTTTAGAAAAATTAAGAGTGCGTTCTTCTAAATCGTACATTTTTGTATTTCCGCTCATTTGAATTTGTTTCGGATTTAGGATTTCGTATTTCGAATTTATTTAATATCTATTCCGCGAAGCGCTTTTACCCTCTCTTCCACTGAAGGATGCGTTGCAAAAAACGAAGAAATTTTTTTCCCCTTGAAGGGATTGACAATATAAAGATGGGCGGTTGCCCGATTGGCCGCTTCCAGCGGTTCTTGATCCTGCGAAATTTTTTCCAAAGCGCTTGCCAGCCCTTCGGGATATCTCGTAAGAAGCGCGCCTGTTGAATCCGCCAGGAATTCCCGCTTCCGGGAAATCGCCAACTGCATCAAAACTGCCGCGATGGGCGCTAAAATAGAAAGGACAATCGCCGCCAGCATAAGAATGGCTCTTAATTGTCCTCCGCCCCGGTCATTGTCTCCTCCTTTTCCTCCCCAAAAAGCCCAATGACGAAACCAATCTGCCAAAAGCGTCACAAATCCCACCAAAACCACGATTACGGTTGAAAGCAAGATGTCGCGGTTTCCAATGTGCGAAAGCTCATGGGCAATCACTCCTTCCAG
>CAYTRS010000016.1:10080-12183 GCA_964440305.1 uncultured Bdellovibrionales bacterium | reverse complement strand
CGCTGTTATCCATCGCTCCCGCGAAAACATAGCCGATTAAAATAACAAAAACCAAAAATCCCGTGATATAAATCCAAGTCAATCTGATATTTTTGTCTTTCTGATTGTATAAAGTCATTTGTTTTGGAAATTCGAATATCAAAATCCTAAATCCGAAACAATACCAAATATCCCAATACTTAAATGTTTCAAATATTTGAATTTAAGAAATTGGAGTTTGTTTCGGGTTTCGAAATCCGGATTTTTATTTTTTAGAATTCCACCTTGACCGGTTCTTTCTCTCCTTCTCCCGCTTCAAAGAACTCGCGCTTTTGGAATCCCATCACATTGGCAAAAATATTGGAAGGAAAAACTTCAATTTTAGTATTGAAATCACGGACATTACCGTTATAAAACCTTCTGGAGGCCTGCACCTTGTCTTCCGTATCAGTCAGCTCTCTTTGAAGCTCCAAAAAATTCTGATTAGCCTTGAGATCTGGATAATTTTCCGCCACCGCGAAAAGACTCTTTAGTGTCCCAGAAAGTGCGTTTTCCGCTTCCGCCTTGTCATGGGCATTTCCCGCTCCCATTGCCTTTGTCCGAGCTTCGGTCACTTTTTCAAAAAGCGCTTTTTCATGAGCCGCATATCCCTTTACAGTATTGATTAAATTTGGGATTAGGTCGTACCTTCTTTTAAGCTGGACATCAATGTCGCTCCAGGCTTCATCCACCCGATTTTTGAGCCTGATCAAGGCGTTGTAAATCAAGATCCCCCAGATGACTATGGCGGCCAAGGCCACTAAGACGATTACTGCTGCACTCATATTTTTATTCCCCCAATTTAAATTATTAATTAACACTTAAATTATATTACATTTTTGCCAATATTCAAATTTCTCAAAATATGCTAAAATGGATATATGGAAAATTTCATTAATTTCGTTGCCCCATACCGGGTTTTTGCCATTCCAATATTTGTCGGCATTTTTGCGCAATCCTTGAAATTTCTGCTCTTTACCCTGAAACACGGCTGGAATCCAGCTTATGCCATGACTCATGGACATATGCCGAGCGCCCATACGGCTTTTATCATTTCTTTGGTCGTAAGCGTATTTCATTACGACGGGTTTGATTCGGGTGCTTTTGCCGTCGCCGTAATTCTGGCAGTAATAGTCATTGACGACGCGGTAAGGCTTCGGATGTATCTGGGAGATCAGGGAAGATATCTCAATAACCTTATCCATCAATTGAATTTGGAAGAGAATTATCCAAGACTCAAGGAAAGAGTGGGACATCGGGTAAGTGAAGTAATTGCCGGAGGAATTTTTGGATTTTTTCTGACGATTTTATTAATACAAATATTGAAGTAACCTTATAATTTTCCCAGTTCTTCAATAATGACTATTCTGTCATTCCAAGGAATTCTTTTGTTTCCAACCGCCATTGTTTCTTCCGCCCCCTTTCCAGTCACCACAATAAAATCTTCGGGTCTTGCCAATTGCAAGGCTTTTTTAATCGCCTCTCTCCGGTCGCGAATTATCCAAAGACTTTCATTTTCTTTTTTATTTTTAATTCCTGCTTTTATTTCTTCAATTATCTGTTCAGGATCTTCATTATATAAATCCTCGTCCGTCAAAATTATATAATCCGCGTATTTTGCCACGATTTCCCCCATTATCGGTCTTTTCCCCCGATCTCTCTCCCCGCAAGCGCCAAATACCGCAATAATTTTAGGGACTAAGTCCCTGTGCAGGGACTTAGTCCCTGCTGTTATTTTTATTAATTCATACAATTTTTCCAATGAATCTGGCGTTACGGCATAGTCAACAATTATATTCAAACCTTTATTATTTTTCACATATTCCATTCTACCCGGAATGCCTTTTATTTTTTCCAGGGCTTTTGCAATGGTTTCCGGCTTTATTCCTTGGGATAATCCCATGCAAACCGCCACCAGCGCGTTTTCCACGTTAAATTTCCCAGGCAAGTTCAATTGGTATTTTGTATCTTGTATATTGTATATTGTATAATTTGTTCCTAATTCAATAATCTCCGCCTTGATAATTTTTAATTTTTCAGCCCAAGGCTGATCCGCCTGTGGCGGAGAATTGAAATTTTGACTTT
>CAYTRS010000016.1:7556-9980 GCA_964440305.1 uncultured Bdellovibrionales bacterium | reverse complement strand
AATTTTTCAGCCCAAGGCTGATCCGCCTGTGGCGGAGAATTGAAATTTTGACTTTGTATGGTGTATCCATAAGCAATTTTATTTTCGGCGCGAATAAATTCTTCCGGCTTTTCCATATTTAAATTTACCACCGCCACTTTTGCATTTTTGAATAATTTAAGTTTCGCCCGGCGGTATTCTTCCATCGTCTTATGATAATCCAGGTGTTCCCGGGTAACATTAGTAATCACTGCGACATCAAAATTTATTCCCCAGACGCGGTTTTGGTCCAAGGAATGAGAAGAGATTTCCAGAACCAAATAATCGCATTCTTCTTTGACCGCGTCTTTGATGAATTTTTGGGTTGCAAAGCTTGAAAGAGTGGTAAATTTTGTTTTGTTTACCCGCTCTTTTTCGCCTATTTTGAAGTTTATTGTCGTTGCCATTGCTACTTTAAACTCGGCTTCTTCTAAAATTTTTGAAATCATCTGGCAAACAGTGGTCTTTCCATTGGTTCCCGTCACGCCGATTACTTTTATTTTTCGCGAAGGAAAGCCAAAAACAACATTAGCCAGGATTGCCTGGCCAAGATGATAAGTATTTTTCAATTTTTGCGGAATAATCCTTTTCATTTAATCCCCCCGATTATTAATATATCTGCTTCCGGCTTTATTTCATTCTCAGGAATTTCTGACATTTCCCCGCCAATTATCTCAATTATTTTTTTTATGATATTATCATTCCCGCCAGAGATGTCAATAATCAAATTGCTTTGATAATTGCCTTTTGCATTTGTTTTTTGAATTATTTCCATGTTTTCAGTTGTAGATATTTTTTGCGCGAGTTTCGCTGCTAAACCGGTAATGTTTGTCCCGTTATAAACAGAAATCTTGACTTTCTTCTCTTTTTTTTCGCTTAATTCTTCGCTTCCTGAATCTTGAACGGGGATAACTTCTTGAGACGTGGGGATTTGAACTTCATTGTTCAAATTGGCTGTTTCGGAATTTTGAATATTCTCCTGAGCAAAAGAACTATCTGCCACTTCTTGAGGCTTGAGATAAACAAAAAAATAGGCTATTCCTAAAGCTGCTACAAATAAAAAAATAAAGCTTGCCAAGATAACCTTATTTTTTTTCGATTTTTTCGGAGTTTCTTGATTTGTCGGGATTTTCACGGAGAAAAACACCCGGTTTTCCGGAAAGTTTTCCTTTTTTAATTGAAAAAATTCATCAACTTTATCCGTTTTATCCATATTTTATTTTACAATTGGATTATATTATATTTCAAAAGCGAAAACAACCTTTTATTTTTTGAAGAAGTTTGTATAAAAAGTATTTTGGATAATTAATTATAATATCGTAGCTTCCCGGAAATTCCGTCGGTTTGGTATTCGGCGAGAAGCCAGTTTTAAATCGGGTAATGCCCTGCCATGAATTAGCTTGTAGTTTTTTTTGGCATTTGATATTTGACATTTGGACTTGGTTTGTCATTGGAAATTTGTCATTTGTCATTCTAGTTTTTATTCCTCCCATATCATATTTCTCATATCCCATCTCTTTCGCGTCTTTTATTGCTTGCCACTGCAATAAATGCGGAGCCATAAGATTTTTATATTTATCATCCGACGCTCCGTGGAGATAAATCGCCTTCTTTCCGTAAAAAACCATTATATTTGCTGCAATTACTTCATTTTTATATTCCGCAACATATAATTTCAAGTTTTCTGCCGGAATAGCTTCCAGCATTTTTCCGTAATATTCGTCTGGGTGTGTTTTTATATTCTGCCGTGCCGCCATTATTTTATTTAACCGCAAAAATTCTCCTATATATTTTTTTTTCTTAATTTTGTCATTGGAATTTGAAAATTGAAAATTGAAAATTTTTACTCCCTTTTTTTCTGCTAACTTTACATTATACCTTGTTTTGGGTTTCATATTTGCTAGCAAATCCTCTTCGTTTTTGGTTATATCAATCACAAAAATTTCTTTTGGCTGCATATCATGCGGTGCTCTAACAATTTTTAACTTATTTCTACTTATTTCTACCGCGTTTCTAATTATTTCTAAACTCTCATTATTTTTCGGCTCAATTCTGATCCATCCAATATTTTCTTCTTTTGCTAGATTAACAAGAGAATTAATTTTTTCATTTGGATTTTGGATTTGATTGGAAATTGGAAATTGCCCGCCTGCCGGCGAGGCAGGGAAATTGGAAATTTGCATTACTGGTCCCTTGGGAATATAAAAATAATCGCCAACTAGAGGCAAATTGTGTTTAATTATACTGGCATAAAAATCGTCTCCGGTAATGCAATATATTTTCCTTCTCACGCTTTTCTGAAACTTCCGCCAGATTTCCGACTGCAAAAAGTCTTTATTTTCCAATTTTCCCTCCATAAAAATAAAGGATTCAAGATTAAAGCATTCTTAAATCTTGCATCACAAA